>JAKSDE010000514.1 GCA_022360235.1 Cytophagales bacterium | reverse complement strand
TATGTTAATATCAGTAGGCAGTCTCTTCTTTTGTCGTTGGCTGACTGTGGCCGAGGGTTGATGTCTTATGATGTATGCTTGGTTTTGCAGGGAGAACCGATCACTGCATAGAGCCCAATACCACCTGCTATACTCGGACAGACTCTTGGAAAGAACAGTCAATGGAATATCTTACTGAGATCGAGGCAAACTGGTGTCAAGTAAGGTGAAAAGGTAAAGCTCTGCAGTCTCGCCCATTGCCTGACCGTGGGCCAATCCCGAGGGTCTGTTGGCCTCAGCAGCAGCGAGAACAGCTGCTCAAACAATTTCAACAGGACGTACAAACACAATAGAGCGTTCTCCACTGCGCTAAAATGTTTGCCTTGCTTTCTGCACCGTCGACTGCAGATATAGCTGTCAGCTTGTGGCTTCTGATTGTCGCTCATGGTGAGCACCAAAACATTGCCACATTGAGCTGCGTAAAGACGGAGGCTGCTGGTAGGCTAGCAGCGTTGATGGTCATGATGGTTGTCATGGCAGTACAGTGATGAGGGTGGCACCAGGTTGTAAAACGTACAGGTGGAGCTGTAAGATGTGTTGTAGACTCCTCTTGGTCCAAGCTAGTGGACACTAGTAGTCCTTGCGACTGCACTTGGTGCAAGATAGGTTTCATTCATACCTACGCATACATTCCATACCACGCACTTATCTTCACACCAGCAGCAGTATGGAAGCACGAACACGCAGTACCTGCACACATGGTGCTGCCACAGCAAGCACCATGCGTGCAGGTACTACGTCAAGTCCGTCAGCAACTTGTACTACCATGTTCAACGTAAGCAAGCTCAATAACTGTTGCACTCGATTGGCTACCAGGATGATGGGCCGCAATAGAGGGGTAGAGCTGCCAAGGTGCACTGAGACAACACCAGAAGCTGCTTGTGAAAGTATAATGCAACCAACTTTTCAGGCTTGTGGCCATAAGCCACCTCCAAGAGGTGAGTACATCCAGTGCAACAGACTCGGTGAATCCCATTCACACCAAGTCACTAAAGCTTTGACTGCATGAGCTAAAAGCTATGTGGTTTAGATGGCTCTAAGAATAACTCAACGCGGACATTCTCTTTGGATGTCACCGTAGTTGCGGTACATGCCCACCTGATCATCCTTGGCACCAGCTTTTCCTTCCAACTGCACTTGGCGGCTACTCGCTGCTACTTCTGCTTAAGTGAAGCACGAATTACGCTGACATCTACTTTACGCCAAGCAAGTGCTCGTAACAAGGTTAAAAGAGCCACGCGGTCTGACATCAGCAACTCGATCACAAACAACTGCACAAAGCCTATTGCACATCCAACACGGAACGCACACTGAAATGGCGCTGAAGGTTCTGCAAGTGTGGAGGATGGCCGCACGCAGGTTTGTCCGTTGTCAACGGTATTCTACCAAGCTTTGCCGCATCTTCAGCATACTTGGAATTCCCAGCAGAGGTAGCTCCGTAGCATATAGTTATGCTGACTCCAATGTACGGCGCAGTTGCGCTATTCCTCGTGTGAGAACCTTGCCTGCCCTGGACAGCACCAATGTACCGCCCATTTCCACCTTGCCTGTTACTAACATGAGCAAACGGGCAGCAAGCCGCAGCTAAGTGTCAACCAAGCAACATGACCAAGCATAAGTGGAATGGGTGCAGCCAATCATGTCAGCAGTATATCAATGACACTTTAGCAGCTGCCCGTCAACGTTTTTCATACATCATTTGGCATATGCTCACGAAGTTGGCGTTCTCCTTTTGCGGCCTTGAGCAGCCTTGTTACCTTGCGTCGATGCCTCCCTATCCACTACCACTACGGAGGAATCATCGCAGCCCCCCGACCCAAGGTCTTCCTGTGGTTTATTGGCCTCCAACGAATCCTTTTCCTAGCTGAACAAGTCCCTGAAAGAAAATAGCACATGTACTCAACTCCGGAACCTGCGCATGCATAAAGAACGACAGCCAGCATTTTGACGACTGCAGATACACAAGCAAGCAGGTAAATAGACATTCAGACAGGAAGGCAGGCAAACAGGCAGACAGACAGACGTTCAGACGGCCAGGCAACACGTAGCATCGTTTGGGTACAAAGACACGACTGTGACTGTGTGGCAAGCAT
>JAKSDE010000062.1 GCA_022360235.1 Cytophagales bacterium | reverse complement strand
TTACCATCGGGTGTTTTGGTAATGCCAATGGTGGCGCTACCTACCGTTTGTACCCCTGAACCTTTTTGTAGCATATACGATTTCTTACCCTCCTGTCCCATTACTTCTTGATAGCTACAACCATTATCAAATGATAAGGTTAAGCTAAAGTCTGTTATTGATACTTCGCTTCCCTCCAAACTAAAGGAAATCGTTGCTATTGATAGACTTTTTCTAAATTCTCCTGGCATGTGGTGTAAATATTTTGAGTTTAACCATTTTATTTAAGTCTGTACTGTTGTTGCTTATTCTCCGCCTTCTTCCCCACTGCCTTCTTCAGTACCGCCTTCTTCCCCTCCCATTTTTTGTTCAAAGGTGATAACGATGAATTCAGCAGGTCTAGAAGCAGCCGCTTTCACCTGGATACGCATGATTCCTTCATTGATATCTTCTTGCGTCATGGTGTCGCCCAAGCCGCACGCCACACTGAATGCCTCTGTTGGACTAGCACCTACCAAAGCACCTTGCCTCCATAAGTTCGTTAGGAAGTTATTAATCATCCCTCTTACGACCGCCCATGTGACAGGCACGTTGGGTCTGAATACTACGTTAAACGCAGCATTCTTCACAGACTGCTCAATCACGATAAATAGTCGCCTCACATTAATATAGCGCCATTCTGGGCTATTTCCTGCTAATGTTCTTGCTCCCCACACAATCGCAGCGCCTCTACCTTTGAAGGCGCGTATAGCATTGATAGATTTCCCACTCAAGGCATCTACATTCAAAGATTCTTGGTCTTCGTGGGTAATCTTAATGGCAGGTGCAATCACAGAGTTTAGATTTTGGTTGGCAGGTGCTATCCATACTCCTCTGGCTTTGTCAGTTCTTGTATACAAGCCAGCCATCGCCGGAGATGCGGGTAGTACGTTGAGCTTGTCTGCTACTGTTTTGCGCAACAGCTTATATTCTTGACTCGCATTTTTCAGACCTGCATCCCAATACTTTTTCTCTTTTTCTTTTTCTGCACCCTTTAGGTTCTCTAAGATGGGCTTATGCGCTTCTTGGAGCACCTTGTCCAAAGCGTCTAAGTTAAAATTTCGATAACCCAGGCTATTGGCTTGGATGATGTTAGTTCTTAGCCACGGGTAGTAAGCCGCTCCGTAACTTAGGTTGTCTAACCCAATGTTCTCACGGAATCGTGTTACATACTTATTCTTGTCTTCCTCTGGGGGTAGTGGCTCATGACTTCCCCAGACATCAAATAAGGCTACTTTGTTCATGTACTTGGCACAGTGTTGCAATGCATACGTTTGAACGGCATAGTAAGTGCTATCTTCTTCGTTTAATAGTAAAGAATCTGGCATGAGGAGCATCGTAGGTGTTTCTTCCCCTCCGAGGATATCGATTCCTTGTTTAAAAGCATCTGGCGTTATCTCTACCGGCTTTTCAGCGTCACCATATTGTCCAATCGATATGATGTAACAGTCGGCCCCCCCATTGTCAAAGAATAGCTTCAAGCTATTGTAAAGATAAAAGTTTGAATTGGCGTCTTGCTCTAAAACATAGGACTTGCCCTTCATAGTGATGTCTCTGTTAGAAGCATCACCTTCTTTAACTTCAAACACGGGTACAGGTGCCTTTCCGAAGAATGTTTCAAATTCAGAAAGCGATGATACATGCACTGGTTTCATGTGAAAAGACTTACCATTAATTTCTGCACCTTCAGTAAAACCGATAAAGGCAGGCACAGCAGTTGACACCTGAACCACAACATTGGCACCGGTATCTTTCTCGACGACATAAACGCCGGGTGTTTTTAAGTTCTCAGGCATTGATTTTAAGATTTAAGTTAAACATATATAAAAATTTCACTATAAAAGTTTTTACCTTGTACCTCTCTTTTCAAGGAGTCGACCGCAGGAGGCGGTAATGTTTCTATAAGTAACTTCTTTTGAGAGGAGCGGTCTTCTGCTTTATCTATTTCTAATGAAAAAAAATGATCCGGTTTATCGACCCACGGCAAAGGTTTGGTTGACTCAAATACGTGCATTTTTTCACCCCTCCCGTTTGTCATGGTCCTTGTGGTAAAATGGTTGTCTTTCTGCCCTCCCACAATCTTCATAAAATTTTTGAAGCGTTGTTTAGTGTCAATCACACAGTATCGCCAGGTTGTCTCCCTTGCTTTGAAACGAATATTGTAATTAACAGGTAGCTTTTCTTCTACCCCCTTATGCGCTTTCCACCATTGTTCTAGATAGATGTCAACTATACCAAAGATGGCCTTGCCAGGTTTAGTTGGATAGTTATTTACTTTGTTAATAGGTATTTTATCAGCATCAGATACATATTCTTCTCCTTGTAAGCTTGCTGGGTCGCGTAAGTTATGAAAGTAGTAAGTCTTGGCTTCTTCCTGGTTAATATTCAATGCTGAGAAATTTACTAGGTAGGGATTCTTTAGTATTAAAAAGAAAGTGAGTTTCTTTTCAGCTATTTTGGTTTGCAAGCATTGAAGAGGCGCTGTTAAGTTGGCTGTTAGCCAGCAGACTTCAAAGTATCCTGGCTGGGCCACAAGCTTCATACGATACCGCTCCATCCATTGTTGGCTTTCTTCAGCTGGAATTAAAGAGAAGTCATGGCATACGCCCTCCTTATAATACGTATTGTAAAAATTGATTTTAAATAATTTTAAAGAGAAAGCCATAATAGTTCATTGAATAATAATGTCTTCGACTGTAGATACTTCCTTAACAAACATATCATCTTCAATAGGAATTATGCCGACCTTGTAGAGCACCGAGGGTAGGTATTTTACTCCTAGATAGCCCCATAAACTGCTTTTTTCTTGGGCACTTAGTTCAATCAACTCAACGGATATATTGTCTAGCTCATTTTCCTGGAGCGAAGGAGTGTTTTGGACAGTAAAGTGGTTTTTTGATTGAAAGAAGGCGATGACCATAGATAGGTAACCTAACCCCTCTAATAGCTGTCGTGATTTGAAATAATTGGAAAAGAGTATATATAAGCTAAAGGTTAGAGGTGGATTTTTGGCAATGTATCCGTTCCCTTGTGGAATGTATTGTTTGGCATTACTTCCTAGCTCTTCTTTTGAAATATTTACGAGGCTCATAATTATTTTATTTTCTCTTGTACTATCACCTACCCCCTCTTGGCTGGCTAAGTCCGCCACTATTACTTTGTCATCGCTACTATCCCCTTCTTTTCCTTTAGTATGGATATAGCTATTAATTTCGGTAAGGATAACATTTAGGCAGCGATCAAGCATGGTACACTATAGGTTAAACTAGGTTCACTGATGTCGTTTCTTACTATCATTGCATTTTTTATTTACAATTGATTTATATGCTATTTTTTCTTATATAATTTTATAATCTTAAGTAACTATAAGGTATCTATCAATAGTGCTATAAGTTATAGATACAATTATAAACTACAATATTAATAAAAGCAAGTAAATTAAGAAAAAATTTTTTTGCTTTTGAAAAATAGCGTTAAAAGATTTCGAGTTCTGAGTTTCGAGTTAGCCCTCCAATCCCTGACGTCATTGAGAGGGACGAGATTGATACTTTTTGTATATACACAGATGCTAATAACTGTTATTCAGAACTCGGGTAGGTAGGAACATGTTGTCTTCACCCCCGGGCCGCGGGCTAGAGTTTTCGAGGCCCCCTATGTGTTCGTTTTCCCTACGACCTAATACTTCGCCTCACCCTAAAGGTGAGTTTGTCGGTAGGCTTCAACCTCTTGATTTCTGGCCATGCTGCTACCCAAGCTACAGGTTTGGGACTTTTAACCTGGCAGGTCTATTTCCTGCTGAAAACACCAGCCTTTGCTGGACACACAACTCAGAACTCAGAACTCGAATACAGCAATCATGTCATCATGACATCTTTGTTTTTATTTTCACCAGATCTAAGTGATGTGGAATAGATTTTGATATAAGCGAAGGCAAGGTAACAAAATTTAAAGTTTGACTAAAAATGGAAGAAAAAGGAACTATATCAATCCATACAGAAAATATTTTTCCCATCATCAAAAAATTCTTGTATGCAGATCATGAAGTCTTTTTAAGAGAGCTAGTAGCTAACGCAGTCGATGCCACCCAAAAATTGAAACAACTAGCTTCGATGGGTATATATGAAGGAGAAACTGGGAAAATTAAGATTGCTGTTAATGAAAAGCTGAAGACTATTACCATAAGTGATCAAGGGGTAGGTATGACAGCCGATGAAATCAAGAAATACATCAACCAGATCGCTTTCTCAGGCGCCACAGAGTTTGTAGAAAAATATAAAGACAAAGACCAGCAGATCATAGGCTTTTTCGGCTTAGGATTTTACTCAGCCTTTATGGTTGCTAACAAAGTAGAAATTATTACCAAGTCCTATCAACAAGATGCAGAAGCAGCGCGATGGAGTTGTGATGGTACAACCACCTTTGAGATTACCAAAACAGTCAAAAAAGAAGTAGGGACAGATGTTGTCCTCCATGTTGCTGACGATTCAAAAGAATTTTTAGCCAAAGCCAGCATCCAACGCATTTTAGATAAATATTGTAAATTCTTGCCTATCGAAATTGAGTTTGAGGGGAAAGTAGTTAACCATACCACCCCCCTGTGGACAAATTCGCCTCATGCGTTAAAAGATGAAGATTACTTGAACTTTTATAAAACGCTTTATCCATTTGCTGACGATCCCCTTTTCTGGATTCATCTTAATGCAGACTATCCATTTAATTTAACAGGTATTCTTTACTTTCCTAAAATTAAAGACGACTTCGAACAGCAGCAAAACAAGATTCAGCTTTATTCTAAGCAAGTATTTATTACCGATGAAGTAAAAGATATTGTACCAAAATTTTTTATGCTCTTGCATGGTGTACTCGATTCGCCCGATATTCCCCTCAATGTTTCACGAAGCTTTTTGCAGGCAGATAGCAATGTAAAAAAGATTAATACCTACATTGCTAAAAAAGTAGCAGATAAGCTAGCAGAACTCTTCAAGAAAGATCGAAAAGCTTATGAAGAAAAATGGAATCATATAGGCCTCTTTGTGAAGTATGGGATGATATCTGAAGATAAATTTTATGAAAAAGCAAAGAGCTTTGCTTTGCTGAAGAATATAGAGAACCAATATTTTACGATCGAAGAATACAGAGAAAAGATTAAAGCTAATCAGACAGACAAAAATAAAGAGCTGGTGATGCTATACGCTACTGAGCCAGCTAAACAAGATATGTATATTCAATCTTGTAAACGGTATGCCTATGACGTACTGAAGTTTGATAGTCCTATTGATACTCACTTCCTTGGTTTTTTAGAGCAAAAAATCGAAAAAGTGAGTCTAAAAAGGGTAGATGCCCATACTGTCGATCAGCTGATCGACAAAGCTGAAAACCAGGAAAGTGTGCTTTCTGCGGAAGAACAAAAGAATTTACAAGCCATCTACCAAAAGGCTATCACGCATAAGAACATTAACTGGACAGTAGGCGCGATGCCAACAGACGAATTACCCGTAACAATTACTATCCCTGAGTTTATGCAGAGAATGCAGGCTATGTCAAAAACAACGTTTAGAGGAGGAGAACTTCCCCCACAACTTAATGTAACTATTAATGCCAATCATTCACTTGCTAGTAAAATGCTCCGAACGAAAAAAGAAGAAGAACAATTAAATATTGCTCGACAAGCTTATGATTTAGCCCTGCTTTCTCAAAACATGCTCAATGGTACAGCCTTAACTAATTTTATTCAAAGGAGTGTCGAGCTAGTATCAACGTGATGCGTGGCACCCTCAAGAATAGGGAGTCAATAGAAATGTATAGACCTTTCACCCCCTCGCTGAAACAAAGGCTTGCGGCCGTAAATTGATAAAGATATAGTAAAACAGTTTGGATTGAGTATTGTATTTTAGTACCTAAAAATGAGTACAGCTAGCT
>JAKSDE010000157.1 GCA_022360235.1 Cytophagales bacterium | reverse complement strand
TATAAAGTTCATCAGGAAGCACTGTAGGCGTAATTTTTGGGGAAAGCATATGAAAATCTTTTGCAGTTGTATAATTAATTGTTTAAGTTGACTTTTTTAAAAAACCTTATAATCAGATAGTTATAACCCTATTTGACAGAAAAGTATACAAAGAGGTTACAAACTAGCTCTAAACCATGCAATATCAACGCACATTTTTTCGCTTATCCACACCCTCAAAGTTAAGCAAATGTACACAAAGGAAAAGTGGGGGGAAAGAGCGCGCCTTGCCACAAACGCAGCAAATGCCACCAAGACACCAATCAGTAGGGATGCTTAGGATAGTTCCTACCAACTGCAGGGGAAGAATCATACCCTGACTTCCTTCATTCGCAACTTAACGATGCACCACAATTACACCAACACACTCCTTGCCTAGCAAGCTCATACTACCCTACCCCACACCTACCTAACCAACGATGAGTTGCCCCTCAACCAATATCAGCCAGAACAATCCCTCCCTGGCGGTTTTTCTGCCTGGGAAAACCTTTCCAGCCAATCTGAAACTAGCACAGAAATGCCTAAGAGACTGTTTAATATCTTAGTATGAGATTGTTACAAGTCGTACCCTTACATTCTTGTATTTTACTACTTATGGCTAGGGAGCGATTTAATTTCATGTTATCCTTATCTTTTTATTCACTATCAAAAGTAATAAAATTATTAAATTAGCTCCATTAAGACAACAAAGGGTAGGAGTCGCAATCGTGTCAAAAGTTACGGTTTCGACTTGTGGACTGGGCTTACAACCCCAACTTCAAAAGCAACACCATCGACAGCAGCTTTTCTCCGCAGGCTGAGGAGGCTGTGCCCTACCAGGTTCCAAAGGTGCAGTACTTAGCCATAATCTCCTATTTTTGTTTCTCCATATTTCTCTTGCACTAGTTACGAGACTATTTCTATTGTTTTCCCACTCTTGAGTTTTGACTGCTGTATTGCCTTGTCCACTAGCACCGAAACCCATTAAAGTTAAACTTGCTCCTCCTCCTCTTTCAGTTACGACATTAGCATCCTTGTCTAAATTTATACGTCTATTTTCTATTTTTTCTCTAACCTTTTTAAGAAAATCTGCGATTACTGTAAATCTTTGGTTAAAGGCTAATGATTCGGCAGTTTCCCCTTGATTATCTCGTTCAGTCACATACTCTAGCTCGCCCATCATTAGGCCTTGATACAGACACTCGTTGGTAGCCCTCCTATATTGCTCTTCATATTTCTCTGCAACTATGGCCATAAATTCTACGAGCAATTTTACTATCCCAAAGTAGCCCTTTTTTGCTGCCACCTGCAGAAGTGTTTGTTCGTCTTGATTTCTCAAATCTTTTACAGCTGCTCCTCTACTAGCTACTACCTCACCCTCCATCTCATCTTCTTGATTTACGCTCCCGCTATAATTTTTAATTACCCTTCCATAGATAAGCATTTTTACTATCTCGAAATGTCCATGCTCTACCGCGATATATAAAGGGGAACTATTCTTGTTTTCGGCACATACTGCATTTTTCAAGTTATCTTCTTCTTCAGTCTCTACTAAAAATTTCACTACCTTTTCCCACTTTTCTTGAGCTGCAGTGTATAAAAGATTATGGCCTTGGTCATTGACTAGATTATTTGCTCGGTAATCAGCTTGCTCTAAGGTGCTCTTGAT
>JAKSDE010000064.1 GCA_022360235.1 Cytophagales bacterium | reverse complement strand
CTTTCCCTATACAAATACGTACTAACTTAAATACTCGTTTATTTAAAACAACAACCAACAAAAAACAGGGCCGGCTTTGGCAAACCCATGTTTATTTGCCTAAATTGCGGTTAGAATTAATTCATACAATTTCTTTTACAAAAAACATATACTAATGCAACCAACAAACAAGCAAAAAATTAACCAGGCCCATGACGCTTACGGAAAAGAGTGCCTAAGTCGTCAAGAGGTAGCCATTGATTTTCTCAAGGGACATTTACCCAAAGAACTCTTAGACATGCTCGATTTAGACTCGCTTGAACTCACCAAGGGAAGTTTTGTGGATAGCCTGTTTCAATTTCATAATGACATTGCCTACAAGGTAAAAATCAAGGGCAAGCAAAGCTTTATCTATTTCCTTGTCGAGCTGCAACTCAATCCAGAGGAGCTAATGGCCTTTAGGCTGTTGTGCTACCTGGTGTTGATCTTAAAGGCTTACTTCAAACAAAATAAACACGCTAAGAAACTACCCTTAGTGTTTCCAATTTGTTTATACAATGGCCAAGCACCCTATCGCTTCTCAACCAGTATCTATGATTGTTTTGAAGATCCAGCCACAGCGCGGGCCTTTAAGTTATTAGAGCAGTTTATGCTCTTGGACCTGAGTACTTTTAGTAGGGAAGAGCTGTTAAAGCATGGAACTTCAGCACTCTTCCAGACGCTTTACAAAGAAAGCGAGACTGGAGATTTTACTGATTTAGTGAAAAGCTTTTCTTCCGAATTTTTATCTTCGCTTGATCCTTCGTATATTGCTAGCAGCTTGCTGTATCTGCTCAATCAAAGCGCTGAAAATAAGGGAGCTCAAGCTCGAAATTTACTCTTAGAACTTATCACTAATGAAAATATCAGGAGGGAGGTTATGAAATACCCAGATAAATTAAGACAAGAAGGAAGACAAGAAGGGATGCAAAAAGGGATGCAAAAAGGGATGAAGACCAGGAGCCTTGAGATCGCCAAGAACATGCTTTTAAATCTTCATCTAGGCATAGAGGTTGTCCAAAAGGCTACGGGACTTTCTACTGAAGAACTCAAGAAACTCCAACTAAGTCGATAGGCTGAGAATTCAAGCTAGCAGGCCAGAGAGAAGCTTTGTTTACCCGAGGGGTAGCAGCTGTCTTTTAAAGCACATGAAGGGGCATTGGGAGCATTCATACCAAAGACAGCCACAAGGGAAATAAGTAGGGGGGAGGTCATTAAAAACAGGGGATAAGTAGTCTTTCGATATACTACTATGTGTTTATGCTACAAAGCTGATTAACTCACAGGCAGACTTCATTTGTACTTTCCCACTCTATTTTCTTTGAAGCGAATGTTTCCTAAAGCTTTGACTGTATCCTTTCGAATACGCTTTGCTGCTTGGTAGCCCTCTTGAATTCTCGCCTCGACAGCTTCTTGGAGCGATACTTGAGCTTTGTCAGCCAATAGCTCTTCATTGAGAGGGGTTTGGGAAGCATCGGCGTTAGTGGGCGCTTGTGGATTCTAAATACAGCAAATTTTTCCATTTTCTCTCCCTGCCAGTTAGAACGAAAGCTTTAGAGCGAACTACTTTACGCTAGGAAAGTATAGTGAGCTTAGACTTTTTTTCTAAAGTCTAAGCTCATTAAAAAGCGCAGATTGGGACTTCTCCTAATTGATGATTGGGGTCGGGCCATTGGGTAATCTGATCAAGAGCGAT
>JAKSDE010000065.1 GCA_022360235.1 Cytophagales bacterium | reverse complement strand
TGCAAGATTTATTCAAAAAATACTATTTTATTTTCATTAAATTCCCGATTTTTTGCCTAAAAGACAAAAAATACACGTTCTCTCAAGCTAAGCAAGTATTTTCATCGAGCTGGCGTTGATAGTAGAGTGATTGCTCTCGATAAGCCACGTATGCGCTTTACCACTAACATGTTGATCCTCACGTATTACTTTGTTATATACATCATAACCATCCGTGTAGAATTTACAAGCTGTTAAGTGCTCGAAGCTTCGGAAAAATTCTTGAAAGCTTTGAGCGGAATGTAAGTTTTCAAGCTACTGCTATCAGCGTAAGAAGGATCGGCCCATGAAAGTAGAGCACTATAAAGCACACGGTCTTTAGGCTTGGGAGTTGTATCAAGTTTAGGAGTATCACCTTACTTTTGGAGCTCGCTGTAACGCCTATAAACAGCTATCCCAAAACCAATCACTAGCATCATCGACCCACTCCAAAAAAGACTAATCCAAGGCTTTTCCATGACCTTTAAAATAATGTAATCTTTCTGGGTGGTATTAACACCAAGGGCAAAAGTGTCTTTTTCAGGATAGATGTGTAAAAAGGAAAGTTTTACCCCTAAGTCTTCTACAAAGAATGGTATTCTTCCTAGCATCTTATCTTTGATTAAATAAATGGGCTGTGCCCAATAACTACCTCGTTTGCCGGCTATTTTAATATTTGCTCTGACAGCGATGTCATGGGGAGCTAAACCTACTTCCTCCACTACATCTATCTTTTCTACACTTTCTAGTACAGCTACATAATCATTTACAAAAAAAGTTTCACCTAGCTTTACTTCAAAGGTTTCTAGCTCACTCCACGTTCTTTCCTGGGCTGGCTTGGGATGAATATCAGAAGCATAGGCATATAGGTCTCTGTTCCATTGAATATGAATAGTCGGCGAAGCAATCAGGCCCATCGCAGGATTGGCCTGTACCCGTGGATAAAGTGCGAATTGTTTCCCTTTTTTCTCTGTATAAATGATTTTATAATACGCGTTCTCTGGATGAATCGTTAGGGTATCTCCTTTTGTAAAATAAACTTTATCATGATAGCTTATTGCCTCTCTTGCAATGACTTTATACGGATCTCCTGTGGGTTGAAGCAGCTTTTTAGGAATGTAGCTAGGGAAGGCCTTGGCTTCAATGCATTGACCTACATAACGCAATTCATGATTGTCCATTTGCAAGGGCTCGTTCAACCACAGTAAAACGTTTTCATTATTCACCTCATCAGGAAATTCTTTAGCATACAATAAGCCTGTCATATTCCTAGAGAGCACTTTAGAATAACCTGCTGAAAAGAGAATACCCATAAGCATAATAGCCACACCCATATGGGCGATAGCTCCCCCTGAGAGCTTATAATTACTTTTGGCCAAGTGAATTAAAATCTTACTATTAGCAACAAAGGCATACACGCCAGCAATTAATAAGACAATGTAAGTAGGCTTGTTGACTTGCATCGTGATAATAATCACTACAGCCAGTAGCATGGTAATAAGGAGAGGGCCTGTCAGTGATTTTTCTAACTTGCTTCTATCTATTCTTTGCCACCAAAAAAACTGCCCTGTTCCAGAGAATATAGCCACGGCTACAGCAAACCATAGCTGATATTTTGTATAAAAAGCTTCTTGATCTACAGGGGGGGCCAGGTTAGAAGAGATACCCAACAACTTCAGTAAGGCATTGTACACAGCAATGGAGGTGGGAACTAATACCTGAAGGCCCATCATACACAATGTAGTAGCACCTATCAGTATCCAAAATTCAGGAGCATAGGCGGTTAGTTCTTTTTTACTTGTAGGTAGGTGCTTCCATGCTTTGCTTACCAAGCATACAGCCATTCCTGCAAAAGTCAGTAAATAAATTAATAATTGGCCGGAAAGCCCCAGGTCGGTAAAAGAATGGACAGAAGTATTGCCTAAAACACCACTCCGTGTTAAGAAAGTAGCATACAAAGTAAGTAAGAAAGTACCGATTACTAGGATGACCGTTGTTTTGAGCCCAGTATTACTTCTTCTAACCGCCATCATGGTATGTATAGAAGCCACGAGTACAAGCCAAGGCACATACACGGCATTCTCTACTGGGTCCCAACTCCAGTAGCCACCAAAGCTCAAGGTCTCATAAGCCCAGTAAGCTCCCATGATGATACCCAAGCCTAACATCATCGCTGCTAATAAAGCCCAGGGTAAGGCAGGCTTGATCCACGCTTTGTACCGTTGCTGCCAAAGGCCAGCTACACAAAAGGAGAAGGGTACTGAGATGAGCGCGAATCCTAAAAAGAGAGTAGGTGGATGAATAACCATCCAATAGTTTTGCAAAAGGGGATTGAGTCCTGCACCGTCTTGTGGAACAAAATTCGGATCAGCCTGAAAGATAGGATCGTTCATCGCCTCTCGCAATAGCAGAAAGGGAGAGCTTCCGATTTTTACATGCGCAATGATTACTCCCAAAATCATAGAAGAAAGAAAAGATTGCACAAGCATAAATACTGCCATCACAGGAGCTTCCCATGCTTGATGCGCTCGAATAAGGATAATGCCTACAAGCACATGCCAGAAAATCCACAATAAGAAACTCCCCTCTTGCCCTTCCCAAAAACAAGAGATCATGTAATAGATAGGCAAGTGCCTAGAGGCGTGACTCCAAGCGTAATGATACTCGAAGTAATGATTGTAAATGATATAAAAGAGGGTAGCAATGATTCCTATGACGGTAATGCCATGGAAGTAAAAGCTAACGCGAGCGTACTGCAACCAGCCTCTCTTTTTGATGGACGGTACGCCCGTAGCTCTATAATAGGCGTAGGTGGCTAATAAAGAGGCTACAAAAGAGGAAATAACCAAGAAATGGCCCACGTTACCTATCGTAGTATGCATCATACTATTTTTCCTTCTTTTACCTGCCAATCCCTACAACAACAGCCATAAACATTCTCCCTCCCTTGTCTTGAGATAAGCTTATGCAAAGTATATAATATTATGACACAAATATAATTCTTTCTTTTTGTTGATGTGCGGTTAAGCTTTGCTTGATGTTATATATTACTGACTTTTGTTATTGTCCTTTTGTGTTCTTCTCGATAACTTGTTTTTAACGCTAAGGTGCCTTGCTGAGCTAGACATTTACGCTCTCTCCTTTTGTGTTGGCGGGATTCTTCCCTACATTGCTTCCGCTTCCTTTACATCTTTTTTATCTACTTCTGCATTTTTTTGTTACTATAAAATATCCTTTTAGCTCTTCAGGGTAGATGCTTTGCGCCTTGTCTTGCTGAATAGCCACCAAAATAAGGGCGATAATTGATATAGAAACCTTCTGTATGCTCAAAGAGGCTGTTGTTAAAATCATAATAGGGCTCAAACCGCAGCGAGATAGTTAGCTCATCAGTCAACGGCCAATCATAGAGGAAGCGCAGTATACAAAGCGTTCTTAGTTGTTCACTATGATTGACTTGCTTATCTATAATAGAGACAGATTGGTAAAGTAATCCACCTAGATTTTCTGATGAGAAGCCATTCCCACGCCAGTAGCTCCCTATCACATTAAAACGTTTTGTTTTAAAAGTTAGATTTGAATAAAAGCCTTCTCCTTTTAAAAAAGGACGCAACACTGCTCCACTATACCGGTTGACTACGTAATAATTTTCAAGAGACACCTCTTGAAGAAAATTATGCGGACTTATATTAAAACGAAAGTTTCCTCCTATGGCACCAAAGAATAAATTATATATATTGAAGTTAAGCCCTTGGCCTCCTGAATGGTATAATAGAAATTGGGTGGGTAGTTGTAAGACAAATCTCGGATGATTGATAAACGCATAATAAAATGACATCCCTGAGACAAATTCTTCAGGGAGCGAATCCTTTTTGTTGAATAAAGCAAGCCAGTCTAACCAAGTATCTAGGAAAATGTGTTCATTGATATATTGTAACTGAAATCCGTTTTCTAGTCTTCCAAGAAGCACTCGTTCGAAATCATAAAGCGGTTCAATGAGTCGATGGTTGAGACTTCCCTCAATATTGCCAAACAACAGCGCAAAGAAATTCTGCTGATACTTGATGGTGAAAATAGGTTCAACTTTTGTAAAGAACTGAGGAGCACCCAAATCTTTTCTGACAAACACCCCTGCATCTATCCGTAAATTAGTAGATGGATAAAAACTCAAGTAAGGGCTTATTTGATATCCTAACAGTGTCTCTCCCTTCACAATTTTGTTAAAATACTCGGTATTTCTAATAAAACTTAATGTGTTGACGCCTAAAAATAATTGTCTACTCTTACTACTGTCCATCGCTAAGCGATCTTCAAACACATGGTTGTTAAGTTGTGCATAGACAGGAAAAGTCAATAGTAAGGATACTATGATTAGCCATAATTTATGTCTTTTAGTTGAGTAGCTCATCAGTAAACTAACTATATATATTAGATGTTGCTTCGCTTAAACCGATGAAAATATATTGAAAGTTTCCTTCAAGCCTCCTAGACAAAGCTAATAAATTGATGGGCAAAATTTTATTTCACTTTCTGACGAGAAAGAGCAAGGAGAAAAAGCGTCATTAGCAATAGTTAGTGCTGTAGTGAAAATTTCTGTCAGTCTAGTTATAACTGTTAGGTTAAGGGGTGACTACTATAGGGGAAAAATTGACGGAAAATAAGACCGTTAAAAATTAAACGTATAATTATAGCTTATTGCTATTCAAGGGTTTATGAAAATATTTTGTGATTCCGCTGGGTCTCGAACCCAGGACCCTCTCCTTAAAAGGGAGATGCTCTACCAACTGAGCTACGGAATCAACCCTTTATAGCAATGCTGCAAAGGTAATATAGAATATGAAAAGTAAAAAGGTACCTCTCCTTTGGTTTTTTAAAAACGGTTTTTATACGCGGAATTTTAATTTCAATCAATTAGAATAACACGCCTATCGAACACTTAAGAGATGCTTAAATTGAGATTTTTAACTAAAAGTTGCATTAAAAGGTTGACAGATAACAACATGATAGATTTTTCTAAAAAATTTTTTAACCTAGAAGCTTGTTACAAGTTTAATAGGATTAAGCAGAAAAAAGTGTCTTTTCATGAACTGATACCCAGAATGGTCAAGGCTGAGCCTATAACTATTCCTGAATTCATGGGGTGGCTTAAGTGTGTATTCTAAAATAAAGAAGCGAAGATTCATTGACGACACGACCTAGTTTTCTACAGGTCCGATATAGGTTATCCAGTAAGTTTGTTGTACTAACGCAAGTTGCGCTGCTGTCTTTATTTAAATCACTATCTCCTCTAGCGTGTAAGGAGGGTCGTATAAATCAGTTACCTCTTTCACAGGATTAAATGTAAACAAAGGCATCTCCACGAAAATAGTATTCCAATCATACATCGCGCCATTCCACAAGCCAGGATACTCAAGCACTTTCACCTTTTTACCTTCTATAGATTTGTAGGTAATAATGCCTGCCTGTTCATTTTGAAATTTCTTTAAGTCAAATTTTTTCCCTTGGTAATCTTGCGTACAGCAAACGATGTTTACAGGGTTGAAGTACGTAGCAGACTGATAAATTTGTTTTTGTCTTTTTTCTGTAAGATCAAGCTGTGTACTTTCAACAATCTGAAGTGCTAGCGAACCATCCGCTTGCTTCACCCAGAAAGGGCCACCCCCTTCCCTGACACCTCTATTTATAACCATGCCACATACACGAATAGGACGGTTAAGTTTGTTAAAGATAGTAGTCTTGAGTGAGGCAAAGTCTCCCTGCAACACTGCTTCAGGCAACAGACAACAAAGTGTATTTTTTAAAAAAGCAATGATGGGGTCAAGTTGCTCCTTGCGATGGAGGCTAGGCAATACGCGTAAATACTGGAAAATAGTTTCCCTGACTTGAAGTAAGTAGCTTGCCAAGGCTTTTTGATGCAAGCTATGAGACTTCATTGATGAATCACGTGCAACATTATCAATATTTTTGATAAAAATCATATCAGCCGATATACTGTTCAATTCATCCAAGAGCGTTCCGTGACCGCCAGGGCGAAACAGGAGTTCCCCTGTTTTTGTTCTGAAAGGCACCCCTGATTCATCAGCAACAATTGTGTCTGTATAAGCTGCTTGATACGCAAGGTGAATGACATACTTCACATAAAACGCCTTTGCATAGGTAGCTTCTACTTGTTGTATATGTGCTTCAACAGCTTGGGTATGCTCCTTTAATATGGTCAAATGGAGATATACGAGATCTCCCTTACCTACACCAGTGTAAGCACCTTCTACCAAATGTTCTTCTAAAGCAGTACGTACCTTGTTTTTATAAGCATGGAAAGGAACTAAAGCTTTGGGTAGTACGCCCAGGCCAAGTCCTTCCTTAAAGAGGAGTTTTTTTAAGATGAATGTATATGCTTTCTGTTCAATGAGTTCGTCCAACGTATAGCCCGTTAAAAGATCGCATAGCGGTTTATAAAAAGGGAGGTACGGTAATAGACGCATCAGCAGGTGCGCTTCATGTTCCCGGCTGGCAGTTTGTGCCTCCAATAAGCCATTATACAGGTCGTACCAAGGCTGAAATAAGCGGCTCCCAGCGCCAGAGGCAGGGATAAATTTTACTACCTTGGCTTTTGATGACCATCGTTCGTAATTCCTGGCTTGTTTTTCTACCTCCTCTATTACCTGAATACCATCCTTAAGCGTACAAGCACGTTCTACGTGGATGGGTGGAATACCTTCCTTGAGTTGTCGAAGTTGCTGTGAGACTTTTTCTATAGACAAGCCCCTCTTTAAGATGGCTGCCTGATCTTTCTTTGAGAAATGTTTATCCATTAAAAAAAAAGTTTATATTGAAAAAAATTTATACATAGTCTTTTCCTTTCCTCGCTGTTACATGGTCTACGAGTGTTTTTACCTTTTGTTCTTGCCCTTGAGGGCATATCATAATCACCTTGTCGTGTTGGGCAATGATCAAATCCTTCACCCTATACGTAGCAATGAGTGTGTTAGCCGTATTCTTGATCATACACTGTTTTGTGTCTACCGCCACCACATTACCCTGAATAACATTCGCCTCCTTATCCTTGGTCGAATATTCATAAAGTGCCCTCCAAGTACCTATATCTGACCAGCCCCATTCCCCTACGATCCCATAAATATTAGTTGCTTTCTCTAAAACACCCTGATCAAAAGATAAGTTCGGAAGCCTTTGATAAGCTTCTTCGATAAAGGATGGCTCTTTAGCCGTATGCAAGTGTTGCTTTCCCTTTTCAAAAGCCTCATTCATATCGGGTAGATACTGCTGGTAGCTTTTTATAAAGGTAGTAACATTACCTACAAAAATGCCAGTATTCCACGCGTAATTCTCTTGAGCGAAGTAGGTTTCTGCTTTTTCTTGGGTAGGTTTTTCTACAAAGCGGCTCACTTTTTTAATAACCTTTGTCTCGGGTTGCACAAACTCGATATAGCCGTAGCCTATTTCTGGCTTAGTACACGCTACTCCTAAGATGACTAGCTGATTAGCTTCTGCAGTGGCTGTTAAGGCCAGTTGGATTGTCTCGGTAAACAAAGCTATATTTTCTATTATATGATCAGCAGGCGTGATTACCAAGTTAGCCGCTGGATGGCGGACAGCTATCTTGTAGCAAGCATAAGCAATACAAGGAGCCGTATTCTTGACGAGAGGCTCTAATAAGATTTGGCTTTCCGCTACAAAAGGAAGTTGCTGCTTAACGATGTCTGCATAGTGACAGTGCGTAACTACCCATATATTTTCCGGCTTAATCAGCTTTTCAAATCGCGCTACAGTGCATTGTAAAAGACTCTTTCCTCTTCCCAGCAGATCATGAAACTGTTTAGGAAAGTTCTTTCTACTAAAAGGCCAGCATCGTTTGCCCATGCCACCAGCCATGACGATTAAGTGATCGTTATCGTGTTGCATCAAGTGTTAAAATTTATGATTCATGTATCCCATGGCATAGGATGGTAAACTATTAGCTCGCAAAATAAAAGAAATAAATTACTTTGCCACCTTTAGTGCCTTACTTTTGCTTGCTATATAAAAGTAGCTAACGAACTTAGCTTCAAAGCCCCTATCTGCTCAAAAATTTGCGCTATAGTAGCTAAATAGCCGGTCCTTAACAAGTATTCAATACGGTTTTACGTCGGGTAGGTCGGAGCTTGTGGGTGTCCCTACAGGCTCTTTCGCCGAGTAGGCAAGGGGAATTCTCGATTCGTTTCACTGCTTGATTGCTTATTGCTGGCATGAAATTAACGAACGGCTTGCCCCACTTATTCTTCGATGAGCCAGGGCGAAAGGGGAATCCTAGAAAATCAAAACTTTCATGAGCATAAGACCCTGTTCGATTCCCATCCTTGCAATACACTAGCTTCGTCTTCTCTCCATGTAATTCAAGACCACATTCTTTGAACCTGGCCTTGATCGATCCCAGCAATTGCTCCGCTTGATGGAGCGAACTGCAATGCACTAGTACATCATCGGCGAAACGTTCAAACTTCACTGGGGGAAACTGTCTTTTCATCCACGTATCAAAGCCATGATGCATGAAGATATTGGCCAATAAGGGACTCAGTACTCCTCCTTGCCGAGTGCCTTGCTTCCTGTCGAGCTGCTCTCC
>JAKSDE010000066.1 GCA_022360235.1 Cytophagales bacterium | reverse complement strand
TAAAGGGTTTTCTTGCAAATATTGCTATGCTATACATGAGTTTTTGTGAGCTAAAATAGCCGTTTTAAGTGTAAAAAACACAGCATTGAATAATTGTTAAAGGTCGCCTAGCTATAGCATAGACCTTAGAAAGCGGTTCATTGATTGAGTAGAGTATTGAATGTATTGGAGTATCTTGAAGTATTTTTCAATCGCTCTCTTCTGAAACTTAAAAATTCTTAATTCAACATGAATTACTATAAGAGAAAAATTATGAAAAAATTTTATTACTACTCTGCTGAGATATCTTTATCTTTGTAACAAAAAAATTTCCTTATGGAATTGACGGTTGCTAAAATTGCACAGCTGTTGAAGGGCGTGATAGTAGGCAAAGGAGATACTAAGATCAATCAACTCAGTAAAATTCAAGAAGGAGAGCCAGGAAGCGTTACTTTTCTGGCTAATCCTAAGTATGAAAATTACATTTATACCACGAAGGCAAGTGCAGTCATAGTAAAAAAAGGGTTTACCCCTTTAAAGCCCGTTGAAGCTACCCTCATTTTTGTTGAGGACCCTTATACCAGCTTTAGTCTATTATTGGAAGAATACTACAAAATAATAAGCTCGAGAAAAAAAGGAGTGGAGGAACCTGCTTACCTTGGTAAAAACACAATTACTGGACAAAACATTTATAGAGGCGCCTTCTCTTACGTTGGGGATAATGTCAAGATTGGTAATGATGTTAAGATTTTTCCCCATGTTTATATTGGAGATAATGTTTATATCGGAGATCAAACGATTATTTATAGTGGCGTAAAAATTTACAAAGACTGTGTTGTTGGTAATCACTGTGTAATCCACGCAGGTACTGTAATAGGAAGTGAGGGGTTTGGCTTTGCCCCCCAGGCTGATAAGGGTTATAGAAAGGTTCCCCAATTGGGCAACGTTATTTTAGAAGATCGTGTGGAGATCGGTGCTAATACAGCTATAGATTGTGCTACGTTAGGGTCAACCATCATTAGAGCAGGTGTAAAGATTGACAACTTGGTGCAAGTAGCCCATAATGTAGAAATTGGTAAGAATACCGCTATAGCAGCCCAATCAGGTATTTCTGGTTCTTCAAAAATAGGCCCCTCCTGCATACTAGCTGGCCAGACAGGAGTCGTTGGCCATGTAGAAATTGGTGAAGCTACTACCATTGCAGCCCAGTCAGGCATTACAAAATCTTTCAAAAAAGGAGGAGAAGTCCTCTTAGGGAGTCCAGGTTTTGAGAAGAAAAAGTATCTGACATGCTATGCGCTTTTTAAAAAGTTGCCCGAGTTAGCAGAAAAGATAAAAAATCTAGAAAAAATTACTAAATTTGTGACTTGAAGGCTGTGCTGAAGCAAGAAGTAATTATTTAATACCTAAAGATAATGTAGTACGTTTTAAAATAGTTTTAGTTACTGGTTACATTTTAAATGAATACAAAACAACACACTATCAAGAAACCCGTTGCTCTTTCAGGGGTGGGGCTACATACAGGCCTCGAAGTGACAATGACCTTCTTGCCTGCTCCTCCTAACCACGGAATAAAGTTTCAACGAATAGATTTGGAAGACAGCCCCACCATCGATGCTAACGTTGAGTATGTAGTAGACGTGTCAAGGGGAACTACACTAGAACAAAATGACGCTAGAGTAGGTACCATCGAACATACCTTAGCAGCATTAACAGGATTAGAGATTGATAATGTACTTATTCAACTAGATGCCTCTGAGGCACCTATCATGGATGGTAGCGCAATGCCTTTTGTAAAAGCACTAGAAGAGGTGGGTACAGAAGAGCAAGATGCGCCTAGAAATTTCTTTGAAGTACATGAAGGCATATTTTATCGAGATAAAGACAATGAAGTAGAGATTGCAGCACTTCCTTTAGATGACTACAGAGTAACGGTAATGATTGATTACAATTCACCTGTGCTAGGAAATCAGCATGCCTCACTCACAGATATTAAAAAATTTGAAAAAGAAATTGCTGCTTGTAGAACCTTTTCCTTTTTACATGAACTAGAGACACTCTATAATAATAATCTTATCAAAGGAGGTAACCTCAGTAATGCGGTTGTCGTGGTTGATAGATTAGTCAAGGAAAACGAGCTGGTAAAATTATCTAATATATTTAATATACCCGATATTAAGGAGGTAAAAGAAGGAATTTTAAATAATGTTGAGTTACGGTACAGAAATGAGCCTGCTAGACACAAACTCCTTGATTTAGTGGGAGATTTGACTTTAGCAGGCAGGCCTATTAAAGCCCAAATCTTGGCAGCAAGGCCTGGTCATGCAGCGAATGTTGCGTTTGCTAAAAAATTGAGAAAACATATGCTCGAATATGAAAAGGCTAGTTTACCTCAGTATGACTCAACCAGCAAGCCACTTCTTGATATCAACAAAATCACAAAAATCCTTCCTCACAGATACCCCTTTCAATTGGTAGATAAAATTACACAGTTGGATAATAATAGTGTAACAGGAGTAAAAAATGTAAGTATTAATGAACCATTCTTTCAGGGCCACTTCCCTAATAATCCTGTTATGCCAGGTGTATTACAAGTAGAAGCACTAGCACAAACAGGGGGCATTTTAGTACTCAGCACGATTTCAGATCCTGAAAACTATTGGACTTACTTACTAGCGATAGATGATTGTAGGTTTAGAAAAATAGTACTCCCAGGAGATACCTTAGTTTTGAAATGTGAATTCCTAGCACCTGTCAAGCGAGGCTTCTCTAAAGTGAAGGGGCAGGCCTTTGTAGGAAACAATCTAGTATGCGAAGCAGTTATGACAGCCAAAATTGTTGAGAAGAGCCCATGAGTCATCCATTATCCTACATACACCCTCAGGCTAAGATTGCAAAAAACGTCGTCATAGAGCCATTTACAACCATTAATAAAAACGTAGTAATCGATGAAGGAACATGGATTGGCCCTAATGTGGCTATCATGGAGGGGGCAAGGATAGGGAAAAACTGTAAAATATTTTCAGGAGCAGTAATCTCCGCGATACCACAAGACTTGAAGTTCAATGGAGAAGAAACTACAGCTGAAATTGGCGACAATACCATTATAAGAGAATACGTAACTATCAGTAGAGGTACTACCGATAAATATAAAACTATCATTGGTGGTAACTGTTTACTCATGGCTTATGTACACGTTGCCCATGACTGTGTAGTGGGAGATAATTGTATCTTAAGCAATGCTGTTCAACTTGCAGGTCATATTTGGGTAGGCCCTTGGACGAATGTTGGCGGAACAACCGCTATACGCCAGTTTGTAAAAATTGGTCCGCATGTAATGATTGCCGGTGGATCGCTCGTAAGAAAAGATATTCCTCCTTACATTAAAGCAGCCAGAGAACCTTTGCGCTATTGTGGTATTAACTCAGTAGGACTGAGAAGACGGGGGAGTACCAATAAAAAGGTCAATGAAATTCAAGATATCTACCGATATATTTTTCAAAAAGGTTTTCCTCTCTCCAAAGCACTAGACAAAATTGAACACGAAATGAAACCTTCCAAAGAAAGAGATGAAATACTTAATTTCATTAGAAACTCTGAAAGAGGGGTTATTAGAGGTATCTCTATTTAGTCGACCCTTAACAAGTATTCAATACTGTGTTTTTACGTCGAGTACTATGAAAAATGAGGGTAAGCTCGGGGTCAACTACCTGAAGGGGGTGGTAGGGGACCCACTGAATGGGCTGCTATGCGCGATAGGTCACAATTTACGGATGCTCTTAGCATTTATCCCCTGTTCTATAGCCAACTAATAAGTAAAGAGAAAATAGCCCCCCAATTATTCTCCCCCCCAAAAAAGTAAGTCACTTACTAGCAGCAAAAAACAAGTATTTCTTTTTGCACATTGAAGCTCATCATAATACTTCAGGGTCGACTATATAGTCGACCCTTAATTTGGAGTGCCATAAAGGTTTTTCTTGCCAATATTGCCACACAACTCCTGTAGGTTAGGCTTATTCTTTAGCACCTTTCTTTTTGAGGAGTTCTACGACTGCTGTATGGCCCTTTGCTGCTGCCGCGTGCAGGGGCGTCCAATCATCCTTACTTTTAGCCTCCACCTCTGCGCCCTTGCCTAAAAGTACTTCTGCTACCTCTTTGTGGCCCTCTGCTGCTGCCAAGTGCAGGGGCGTCTGACCATACTGATCTTTAGCCTCCACCTCTGCGCCGTTTTCTAAAAGCACTTCTGTTACCTTTTTGTGGCCCTTTGCTGCTGCCCAGTGCAGGGGCGTCTGACCATTCTTCTCTTTAGCCTCCACCACTGCGCTGTTTTCTAAAAGTACTTCTGTTACCTTTTTGTGGCCCTTTGCTGCTGCCCAGTGCAGAGGTGTCTGACCATACTGATCTTTAGCCTCCACCTCTGCGCTGTTTTCTAAAAGTACTTCTGCTACCTCTTTGTGGCCCTCTGCTGCTGCCCAGTGCAGGGGTGTCTGACCATTCTTCTCTTTAGCCTCCACCACTGCGCCGTTTTCTAAAAGCACTTCTGCTACCTCTTTGTGGCCATAGAAAGCTGCCCAGTGCAGGGGCGTTACACCATTCTTCTCTTTTGCCTTCACCTCTGCGCCGTTTTTTAAAAGTACTTTTACTACCTCTTTATGGCCATAGAAAGCTGCCCCGTGTAGGAGCGTCTGACCATCCTTATATGCTGCATTAACATTTACACCCTTTCTTATCGCTTCTTCTACTTTTGAAGGCTCTCCCTTCTTAATATAGCTTATTAGTTCTTCTTGTAGGGAGTTAGGCTTTTTTGAACCTAGCGAAGGCTCATTTCCTTTACATCCTGCTACCATGAGTGTAGCGACTAAAGCGATGGATAAATAATTTTTAAGCATATATGTAAGTCTCTTATTATTTTAGTGTATCCACACATGAATCTTGCTTATACATCGTAATAAACATTTTTTTAATACAAGTAACTATATGAAATAAGGTGCCAGCTGTAGGTGACTCATCGTATTTACAACGTGCACAATGTCTACTCTAAGGTTTTTGGCCTTTACAATAATTTGCGTTACTACACTTTTTACAAGTATATCCATCTACCCATTTGCAATTAGACAGCTACTTGTAACAAGCTTCTGGGTTAGAGAATTTTTTAGCAAAATCTATCATGTTGTTACCTGTAAACATTTTAATGCAATTTTCTAGTTAAAAATCGCAATTTAAGCATTTCTTAAGTGTTTGACAAGTGTGTTATTCTAAAATTTTGTTACACTAACGCAAGTTGGGATATTGGCTACCTAGTAGCGTATTAGACCATACCTTCTCGCCAAATGAACACTTTTCACGCCTCAGGTGTGCAACAGTAAGCCTTCACCAAGGCCTCATTGAGTGTTGTAAATTTCGAGCGTTTTCTTCCCATACGAAAGGCAAAGTTAAAGGCTTATTTTTACATACAAACTTTTTTGTGGAGTAGATAAAAAAGGAGGTCTACGCCTTCTTTTGCTTTTGCATGCGTGTTTACCGGCAACATCGCAACCAAGAATCCTCCCTCCTCACTTGTGTGTGAAGGTGATTTGCACACTGTTCTTGAATTGTTTGCTGGATGCTGGTAAAAAATCGTTGTAAGAAACGCTATCATCGTTTAAAGTTTTTAAGGAGTTCTGCAACATCTCTATGGCCACACTCTTCTGTCCAATACATGGGCGTCTGACCATCCTTATTTTTTGCCTCTTTATTCGCACCCGCTTCTAGAAGGTATTCTACGACCTCTTTGCAACCTGCTCTAGCTGCCCAGTGCAGGGGCGTACTACCATAATTATTTTTTTATATCGACATTCGCGCCCTTTTTTATAAGGAGTTCTACGACTGCTGTGTGGCCCTTTGCTGCTGCCCAGTGCAGGGGCGTCAAACCTTCATGATTGGTTGCCTTTTTACTTGCACCCGCTTCTAGAAGGCATTTTACGACCTCTTTGCAGCCTGCTCTAGCTGCCCAGTGCAGGGGCGTACTACCATAATTATTTTTTATATCGACATTCGCGCCCCTGTTTATAAGGAGTTCTACGACCTTTAGATGGCCCTTGTAAGCTGCCCAGTGCAAGGGCGTCCACCCAGAATAACCTTTTTTATCTTTATCCGCGTGCATGTCTAAAAGTACTTGTACTACCGCTTTATGGCCCTGGCAAGCTGCATTGTGCAGGGGTGTCCACACATCATTATTTATTGCATCAATCTTCGCGCCCTTGTATATAAGGAGTTCTACGACCTTTTGATGGCCTTCGTAAGCTGCCTGGTGCAGGGACGTGCTACCATTCCTATCTTTTGCCTCCACATCTGCGCCCTTGTCTAAAAGTAATTTTACTAACTCTTCACGACCCCAATAAGCTGCCCAGTGCAGGGGCCTCTGACCATCCTTATATATTGCATTGACCGCTGCACCCTTTCTTATCATTTCGTTTACTTTTGAAGTATTTCCTTCCAGAATATATTTTTTTAGCTTTTTTTGTAGGAAGTCAAGCCTTGATAAACCTAGCGAAGACCCATTTCTTTTACATCCTGCTACCGTGAGTATAGCGACTAAAGTGATGGATAAATAATTTTTAAGCATATATGCAAGCTTATATTATCATTTTAGTGTATCCACACATGAATCTTGTGATCATGAAGTCACATAACACAGTGCTACACTTCATAAGTCCAATCTACCCCTGTTTTCATGTCTTGCAAAATAATTCCTTGTCCTTTCAGTGCCGCTCTAATGGCATCTACCCTATCGTATTGTTTTTGTTCCTTTGCTTCGCGGTAGAGCTTGAGTAAGGTATGTAGTAACGCTTCAGGGGATAATCTTGGCTCTTCTTTAATCCCTAAAATTTCTTCGACAAAAATCTTATAAGTGTTTTTTAAACGCTCGAAAGCCTCTTTACCGAGCGTAGTTGCTTCTAAGTTACCATGCTTCAGGTCATTGATTCGCTTTAGTAAATCAAACAATTGCGCGATGGTCTTGGCTGTATTAAAATCATCATTCATTGCATCATGACAGGCGTCACAGTTACGATGAAGTTGCTCAACCACCTTCTCGTCAACATTCGTAGGAGTATCCTCCGTATACACCAACTTCTTCAGCGCTCTTAGACCATTTATGAGTTTAAGATAGCCTCTTTTGGCAGCTTCTAAAGCTTCTATAGAGAAAGCTAACGTACCTCTATAATGTGCTTGGAGCATAAAGAAACGTAAAACCATAGGACTGTAAGCTTGGTCAAGTAAATTATGCGTCCCTTGAAATAGCTGTTCTAGCGTGATAAAGTTTCCCAAAGATTTCCCCATCTTCTGACCATCTATGGTTATAAGATTATTGTGTAGCCAGTACTTGGCAGGTACGGTATGGTATACTACTTGGGATTGTGCGATCTCACATTCATGATGCGGAAAAAGCAAATCTATTCCCCCGCCATGAATATCAAATGGTTGGCCTAGGTATTTAGCTCCTATAGCAGAACACTCGAGATGCCAACCTGGGAAGCCTTCCCCCCAAGGGGAAGGCCAACGCATGATATGCGTTGGTGTTGCTTTCTTCCACAACGCAAAGTCTAAAGGGCCCCTTTTTTCTTGCTGTTTGGCTAATGCACGGGTTCCTGTGAGCAAATCGGCTATCATTCTACCCGAAAGCTTACCATAATGGCCTTGTTTATTGTATTTCTCTACATCAAAATACACTGAGCCATTAACTTCGTACGCTAGGCCAGCCCTCATGATTTGCTCAATCATTCCAATTTGCTCAATGATATGGCCACTAGCGCTAGGCTCAATACTGGGTTGCAGCACATTCAACCGTGCCATATCCTTACGGTAGCTATCTGTATAATACCGAACTACCTCCATCGGCTCTAATTGTTCCAAGCGGGCTTGTTTAGCAATTTTGTCCTCTCCCTCATCTGCATCTCTTTCCAAATGACCTACATCAGTGATGTTTCTCACATACCTAACTTGATAACCTAGGTATTTCAAATATCTAAATACTACATCAAAAGTGATGGCACTACGTGCATGCCCTAAGTGTGCTTTTCCATAAACAGTAGGGCCACATACATACATGCCCACCCGAGGAGGGTGAAGGGGTTTAAAGACTTCCTTTTGACGAGTAAGTGTATTATAAACTTTTAGTTGGCTTTTCATGGCGTAAAATTAACAGATTAGTGCCTATTTTGTGAATCTTTATTTCATAAGCAAAACTACGTATTAGTGTACTTTGAAAACCTACCACTAAGGCATATAAGTAACTCATTGCGTGGCATCCTGTCACACCTAGGGAAACAAGTCGGAGCAAAAACAGGCTTAAATAGTCGGCCCTGAAGTAATATTTTCTAAGGGAATTAGCACAAAAAAGTATCCCTCATCCTAGCACAACTTTTGGGTGTTGAGTCCCAGCTCTCCTTAGTTGATCCATAAAAGACGAAATGGCTGTCCTGAGTTGGCAACGCAGGACCCTTCATAGCCCTAATTTGCAGAGCAATCAGTGATAGGTCATGGCAGCAGCAGTAGGTTATAAAATTTACAGACAAGGAAGGCATTCATGAGGGCGATCAGGGAAAATCTATCAGAAAGCTGCAAAGATTGGATGCTCGCTATTTTCAACAAGCTGGGAGCAAGCAACAGCAGGAACAAGCAGTAGCAATTTGGGCGTCAGGACAATCCAGCCAAAAGAGCTATTCACGCAGGAGTTTATCCAACAAAAGATAGTGGGAAATAGAATGGTTGGATTAGAAGTCCTGAGTTACCAACTCAGGACAGCGTGGGCTTAGGCGGCTGCCCCTT
>JAKSDE010000377.1 GCA_022360235.1 Cytophagales bacterium | reverse complement strand
CAAAGCCTCTATGCATGAACGTCGCTTGATGGCTTTCTGTAAACTTCTTGGCTTATTTTTGCGCTTGCCTGGATGATAAACGGCTTTATCGACTATCCTATGACCTTGATAGGCGGGTAGGTCGGGGCCTGTGGGTGTCCCCCGCAGGGGTCTCCCTTAGGCCCTTTCCCCCGAAGAACCGTGCGTGATAGTTGCCCATCACACGGCTCGGGCGACCTTGTGTGCTATCCGTTGACTTAGTTGACTCACCTTTATGTCAGGCTAGTATCATTACGTTGACCCTCGAGGCCTCTAACTTTTCTGTTACTACTCGTCTCCCTTGCCAGCGGCTGCCGTTCGCTCACCAGTCCTAAGTCTGCCTGTTTTCACAGTACGGCAAAGTTGGAACCGCTATCTACCGCCTTATTGATTCGGCTGCCCTTTCGAGCTAGTAGCCTTCGCTTTTTAGGACCTCCTCTGCCCGCTATATCAACGATACAACGGGTTTACCACGTTTACCACGTGAAAGAAGCACTGGATAGGTTGCTCTCTTTGTACCGAAGCGCTGGCGTTTTTCCCAAGAGATAAAGGGTTTCTCTTGGCAGTTGGGTTTGAGCCCTAGCTTCTAGATGCGTGTCAGGTGATTTCGCATCGACGTCGTTACGGTACTTTAAATTGAGAATTCACAGCAGTTCAACCTATTTCAGTTTTGCCTTGCCTCCATTTCATGTCACCTCACTACTTTGGTTGGACTTTATCAGGCGCTTAGCACAAAGCCATTACTAGCCATGCACCGCCCGATTGGCAATAGGGTATAAACGCGACCCTATCTCACTGCGTGAGTACTTCCTACGTGACACATCGTGTCGCACCCCCTTATCTACATACACTTGCTTGATGCGACGCCCACTGAGTCTTTCGGCACTCGATAAACTACAAGACAAACTGTGACCATCATACTGATGGCTCGCTAAGGCTTGGGCACTTAAGGCGAAACCTTGCTTGTGGGTGACCGTTAAACTTACCTTACAACCATACTCGTAAGGCTTATGCGCTTTGCCTTTCGAAACGGCATAAACACCCGGCTCATGCAAACTGTGGGGCTGTAGAATCTTAAAGAATTCTACCAAATTATAGGCCTGTATTGGCTTTAAAAGGAGATTTTTGGAAAAATTAGGGAAGCTTTCTACAGGCCCACTGTACAACTTGTTGGAGCTGTGTTTTT
>JAKSDE010000209.1 GCA_022360235.1 Cytophagales bacterium | reverse complement strand
TTCTTGCAGAATTTTAGCCCATTCGAAATGTGCTAGATGATATTGCCCAAACCCAAGGGCGGTATTGGAATTTCCACCCATCGATTTAAAACATGCCAATGCCAGGTTTTGGCTAACACAATTTCTTGCATTCTCATCACCCAACAACCCTAAGTAGCATAAGAGTAGGTGTAACACAAATATATGGTTTTGACAAGAAGAGGCGTTGCTCAAGTTCTGATTTTATGGGAATAGGTGCAATACAGATATCACTTTAACAAGAAGGGTACAACAAGCATTTTGCTTTGGCGGGATTTCTAAGGTATATGTATCATTTTTGTAGGAGGGTGCCCTATAATGACATGTGGGGTTGAGGGGAAAAGAGCAAGGCATCATGCAGGAATTTTTGCACAGTTGAAGAACCTTCACTAACAAGGTCATATACAATCATCGCTCTCTCTTGGAATAATTGTTTATGCTTGTAAGGAAACTAAACACACCCAGGTGGTCATCAATGATGCCAATCGGATCAATAAAAATGAGTGTATCACAATTCCACATTGCAATATCTTCACCATTGTGCGTGCCTGCATGCATAATGATTGTTGATATGTTAATCTTGCAGCCAAATAAGCACACAAATTGCCTAGTAACATTCTAATGGGAGCATTTTAGCATTAAATTATCATGGAACAATGGGAAAGCTAGCCTAAGATAGTTGAAGATATCTTATTGTTATTTCCACTCTTATTATTTCATCAGAACACATACTTTTCGTGTTGAAGCAGTGATTCGAGCTTTTCTGGTAGGTGGTCTGCCTTCCTTTGTGAACATTCTCTGGGATGGAAAAATCTGAGAGGAAGTGCTGTTTAAAAGATTGACAAAGTCCTCAGCAGAATTATATGCATGATTGTCCATAGGGAAAATCACCTAGAGAAGCAATAAAATGATTATGGCATTGTACCACAAATATTTCAGTGTACTGATCATTCCATGCCCCAATACAAACTCTTTTGTTGGAATCAACATCTCTATTCTTTGAAAGCATGCTGCACCAACCTTGAAAAAC
>JAKSDE010000163.1 GCA_022360235.1 Cytophagales bacterium | reverse complement strand
CTGGCGTATCAAACATCTAAGTGATAAAAACTTTGTACTTATACTCAGTGGAATTATCGGAATTACTGCAGGGCTAGCAGCTGTAATTTTAAAGGAAGCAGTACATTATATTCGAAAATTTCTCACAGGCGATTTTGATATTGCTTATGCCAACTACCTATATATTGGCTACCCAATCATAGGAATAACGATTGCCTTTCTTTTTACCCACTATGTTTTGAAAGAAAAAAGTGGACACGGCCTTCCGCAAGTTTTGTACGCTATCGCTAAAAAGTCAAGTATCATTCGGCGTGCTAAAATGTATTCTTCTATGCTTACGAGTGCTTTTACAGTAGGCTTTGGTGGATCAGTAGGGTTAGAGGCGCCTATCGTTGTAACAGGCTCTGCGATTGGTGCCAACATTGGACGCTTTATGCATCTAGATTATAAAAAGAGAACCTTGTTGTTAGGATGTGGGGCAGCAGGCGCTATTGCTGGTATATTTAACTCTCCTATTGCGGGTGTAGTTTTCTGTATGGAGGTGATCATCGCTGATTTGAACATTACTGCCTTTATCCCCCTATTGATCGCTTCTGTAGCAGGTACTTTAGTAGCTATGTTCTTACAGAAAAATGAAGTCCTTTTTAACTTTGTCATTGAAGAGCCTTTCCTCGCTGCTGATGTACTTTATTATATTATAATGGGTGTGCTTTGTGGACTAGTCTCTGTGTATTTTTTAAGAGCTACTTATAAAGTCGAAGAACACATGGAGAAAATAAATAATTATGGAAAAAGACTATTAGTGGGAGGGTTGAGTTTAGGGCTGCTCATTTTTGTTTTCCCTCCTATTTATGGAGAAGGGTATAATGTAATTATAGAGATTCTGCAGAGTAGAGAATTTGAGCTGTCGAATAGCAGTCTATTTTTTAATCAGATTAATAAAATTCAAAATGTACTTTTACTAATCATTTTTGTCTTAGGTATCATACTCGTGAAGCCTGTTGCCTCTGCCTTAACGGTAGGTGCTGGAGGAAATGGAGGAGTATTTGGCCCTTCGCTATTTACAGGGGCTATGACGGGCTTTGCTTTTGCACTGCTAGTTGACTACCTCGAGATAGGAAAGGTTAATCGACTAAACTTTACCCTCGTAGGCATGTGCGGTGTAACCAGTGGGGTATTGCAAGCACCTTTAACTGCCATCTTCCTTATCGCAGAAATTTCAGGAGGATATGCCCTATTTGTTCCGCTCATGCTTGTTTCTGCACTTTCCCTTGCCACGAACACGTATTTTGAAAAACATTCTATCTATACCAAAGCGCTTGCTGAAAGAGGAGACCTTATTAGAAATGACAAAGATCGAGAGGTGCTGAGTTTAATTGCTTTGGAGAAAATTATTGAAAAAGATTTGTTAAAAATACACCCTGAAGCTACTTTAAATGACTTAGTGACTTTAGTACGCCGTTCTAAAAGAAATATTTTTCCAGTAGTTAACGAAACGCAAGAATTAATGGGAATTGTAACCCTAGACGATATACGTGAAATTATGTTTGATGAAGAACTTCGTAAAGCCTCACTAGTCAAAGACCTCATGCATAGTCCTCCTGCCAGTATATCGACGTGTGAAAGTATGGAGTCTGTTATGCAAAAGTTTGAGCAAAATGAAGCATGGAGTTTGCCCGTACTTGCTGCAGGAAAGTACGTAGGATTTGTCTCTAAGGCTAGCATATTTAATGCTTATCGCAGAAAATTAATCAAACAAAGTATAGAATGACATAGCCTTAGCTCGCTCAAAATTTACTTATACTGTAGGGCATTCCGCATCATGAGGTCGCATAGGTCAGTGCCCGAAGGCAGCTTACCCCATCACAATCTTTCAGAACAGTACCAACGCACATCTTCTCCTCTCTGCTCAGCCCAAGCAGTTCAAAAGCAGGGAAGCAAAGATAATAAAAGTGGGCTTCATGCGTCCCTATCCTTACTTTCCTACGATTTTTTGAAAAACTCTTCTGTTTGTACGCTAAAATGTACGTTTATAAGTCTCTCAAACGCCAGAATAGTGGGGTGAATTACTAAAATTTTTCTTTCCTCTTCAACACCTCTCTTCCCAGAAGCTCTCTATGAGAGGGTATGAAAGTATACGCCTACGCTCCACGCGTTAGCTACCCAGGAAAAGGCGAAAACACACAAAAGTCTATGAGCTACTTCTCCTTTCTCTCGCTGTATCTCCCCCTAGCCTGTTCACTCAATAGGGAGTGAGAAGGCTACGGCAAAGACTCTCCCTCCTCCTGGAAACACAGCCTTCTTTGTCCAAGTGCCAGTTGATGGATTATAACTATAAAAGTCGTCTTCGAAAGATACATCTTCCTCTACTTGCTTACCTCCCAACCCCACATAGCCTTGGCCACCAATAGCGAAGGCTACTGCACTCGCCCTTCCTTCTCCTAGAAAATCCGATAATTTTTTCCAACCACTTAATGGATCATAACTATAAAAGTCATTTTTGTAAACACTACCATCCTTCCCCAACCCCACGTAGCCTTGGCCACCAACAGCGAAGGCTACCGCACCCGTCCTCCCTCCTCCTGGAAACGCAGCCTTCTTTGTCCAAGTATCAGTTGATGGATTATAACTATAAAAGTCGTCGAAAAATATATTTTCCCCTTCTTTCTCCTCCCTTCCTCCTAACCCCACGTAGACTTGACCATTAACAGCGAAGGCTACGGCAAAGACTTTCCCTCCTCCTGGAAACACAGCCTTCTTTGTCCAAGTGCCAGTCGATGGATTATAACTATAAAAGTCATTGAAAAATATATCTTCCCCTTCTTTCTCCTCCCTTCCCCCCAACCCCACGTAGACTTGGCCATTAACAACGGAAGCTACTGCACCAGCCCTTCCTTCTCCTGGAAGCTCAGCTCCTTCTACTCTTGTCCAAGTGCTAGTTGATGGATTATACCTATAAAAACCACTCAGAAAAATTTCTTCTCTTGCCAAGCCCAGGCCCACGTGGATTGGGCCGCCGATACTACCTCCTGCACTATCATTTTTATTACATGCCATACCTATAATCAATAAAAATGGAATAATGTACTTAGTTTTCATAGTTCTAGTAATTAATCTTTATATATATAAAATCTAGTAAGCTTAAACACTTATTTTATAAAAGCAAATTTTTATAAAAAAAAAAAAAAAGGAGGGGTAAATTTTGTAT
>JAKSDE010000282.1 GCA_022360235.1 Cytophagales bacterium | reverse complement strand
CCTTAGAACATAGCGGGCTAGTTTCCCAGCACTAGGCTCAAGCCTCTTTGCGCTCGATCATGATCGTGAGCCAGCGGGCAACACTAGTATTATTATGGACTTGACGGTGACAGTTGGGGTGCAGCATCAGTAAGTTGCTCGGATTGTCACTACCTCCTTCCTTCTTCGGTTAGTGAACATCAGATCGTTGCTTCTAGGGGGTACGTATGGGCTTCGGGCCCTAAACAAAGGCGCTTTACTACCCTGACACCAGAACAAGAGGCGGGGATTATAGCTTTTGGTAAGCATACCCTACTTTCATTGGATGATTGTTTATATGAGCTGAAAGAAGCCATTCCTGCACTTACTCGCTCCAGTCTACATCGCTGCTTCCAAAGGCACAATGTGAGCAGGTTGCCTGAATAGGAGCAGCACCAGCAACGGGGGAAAAAGAGTTTAAAAAATACCCTATAGGGTATTTTCATATAGCTATTACCCCCGTACATACAGCGCAAGACAAGCTTTGTCTCTTTGTGGGTATAGATCGTACTTGGGTCTGTTGAATTTTAAGAGATTCTATAAAATTATAAGCCTCTGTTGGCTTTCAAAGGAGATTTTTAGAAAAGTTATTTAAGTTTTCAACACACCTATCAACTGTTTTTGTGACATACACAAAAGAACGATAGTTTTTCATAACCGTACTCTTTCGTTTAAATGCTCCCAACGGCCCCAATGCCCTTATAGGTCCGTTATGGACCGGTTATGGAAATCGCTTCCCCTTTGGATTTCTGTACGGCTTTGCTTAGGATAGCTGAACGAGCTCTCCTTTGCTCAGGCCAGTAGCTTTGGCAATAATATCTAATGAAACACCTTGCTTGATAAAATTTTTAGCCGTTTCAAGAATACCTTCTTGTCTTCCTTTCTGTATTCCTTCTTGCCTGCCTTCTTGCCTTAATTTATCTGAGTATGTCATAATCAACCTCCTTTTATCTTCATTACTGATCGCTTCTAATAGTAACTTCAGGGATTTTTCTCCCTAAGTTTCATCGCTTTGATCACTGATGTAGCGCGCACTACTACTAAGATACGACCAATCAAGGGAAGATAGAAATTCTGGCGCAAATTTTTGCACTAACCCGGTAAAATATCTCGT
>JAKSDE010000067.1 GCA_022360235.1 Cytophagales bacterium | reverse complement strand
TAAGAGATTTATACTTTACCTTCATCGAGCTCCCCAAGTTTACCAAGCGTATCTCCGAGCTAGCGCCAGGGTTAGATTACTGGTGTTACTACTTAAAGCATGCACCAGAGACCGAGCCTACAGATTATGCGCTGCTAGTTCAGCATAGTCCGATCATCAAACGAGCTTACCAAGCGCTAGATCAACACTACTGGAGTGAAGCGGAACTCAATATGTATGAAGATTTGCTCAAAGCAGAGCGAGACCGCAAAGGGATAGAACGGCAAAAGCTGATGGATGCTGAAGCAAGGGGTAAAGAAGAAGGTATTCAAAGAGGTAGAAAGGAGGGTAGAAAGGAGGGTATTCTTGAAACAGCTAAAAATTTAATTCAACAAGGAATACCCCTTGATGTTATTTCTAAAGCTACTGGCCTGAGCAAAGGAGAGCTTGCTCAGCTATCCTAGCCTTGTCAGGTTCCATCAAGGGGTTATTCATCTATCTCTTCTTCATCCATAGCAAGGCCGTACCGAAATCTAAATTGGAAGCGTTTTCCATGACCCTGCTTCACCTCGTCTTCTTCAGACCCTGGCTCAAACCAACTTTTAGATGGAATCCTACGTTAGCTCTAGCAATGCTTTTTTCTGTTGTTCGAGCAGGAACCTTTCTGCTCCTAGTACCCTGGGGGTAATGACACTAATTTAATAATTTTATTACCTTTGCTAGTGAATAAAAAGATGAGGATAACATGAAATTAAATCGATCACTAGCCATAAGTAGTAAAATACAAGAATGTAAGACGGGTAACATTAGTAGGACTCTTGGAAAAGGAGTTTCCTACGTCAGTTTTAGAGGAGTCACCTTGGGAGATAGGTACTTCATAGCTCCCTGTTAGCTAAAACAATAGGCAAGCATGAAATCCAGGAGGTCTGACTCGGGATATAGAGATCAGCATTGGCGAAATCAAAACCATTATGGATATGAGACTGTTGCAAAACGCATCAAAATCCGCTTATATAGCCTATAAAGAAGGGAGATACCCTAGTTTTGCAAAGGTCTCGGATATCAATATCTTGCGTTCGCAAACACCGGAGATGGCCCTCAAAGAGCTTACCATCTGACTGGCCACTTACAATCTGATCAGAAAGATGATCTACGCAAGTATTGAAAACTTGCCTTTTTCCCCCGAAGAAGATTTCATTGATCAATTCTATACGCTTAATAAGGCTATTCTTAATTGACAAAAAGAGAAGAATGTACAATCGATGGTCTACTGGTCGCAGTACAACTCGCCCCACTCCTACGAAGACAAGTACTGCAGAAACGTAAGCCCCATAGAAACTATGCAAGAAAAACCAAACAAGGCAGGTATAGCAAATATAGATAAATTATTAAGCGTTAGTGCCATTACTCCTGAGAGGAGGACCTAAAACTCGGAACCAGGAACTAATCATTTGAATTATGTTGAGTTTAAAATTAATTAGGTACAAAACTTATGATAAGTCTAACTTTTTTCGATATAAAAACATAAGTTTGTAATCTTTTTCATGAAGTTTTTATACTTTAACCTTTCCATTCAAAGGGAGAACTAATTTAGTGTTGAACAAAGCAAAAATCTATGAAAAGAATAGGACTAATAGGGATCGTATTTACTTTATTAACAAGCTTTCAGTTAGAAAATAAAAATTACGAATACCGGTACTTACCTAACGAGAATTTTGAAACAGGAAGAGAATTAGAATATATAGTCCGTTTTGGTTGGGTCAATGCAGGCACAGCAAAGATATCGACAGATAAGGATATACATGAAGTGAATGGAAGGCCATGCTACAAAGTTGACGTCTATGGCAACTCAAAAGGTATACTTGATTTTATTATTAAAATAAGAAATCAGTGGGGTACTTATATAGATACTTCAGCTTTTATTTCTCATGGCTTTTACCGATATATTCTAGAAGACAACTATAAAAAGAATGAGCGAGTGCATTTTGATCATCAGAGAAAATTAGCCATTGTAGAACGTCTTGATGAGGACACAAGAGCGTTAGTGGATACAGCAAAATTTGAAATTCCTGATAACATTCAGGATATGGTGAGTAGTTACTATTACTTAACAACGCTAGATTTTGATAAGATAGAGCAGGGAGATACGATTTCTGTGGATGCTTTCTTTGACGATGAAGTTTATAAATTTAAAGTACGCTTTTTAGGAAGAGAAGCGTTAAAGACAAAGTTGGGTACCTTCAATACGCTAGTACTAGCACCTGTGTTGCCTAAAAATTCTGTATTTGATGGGGGTAATGCGATAGAAATATGGCTTTCTGATGATAAAAGTAAAATACCCCTTAAAATAAAAGCAGACTTACTCCTAGGAGCAATAGAAATAGATATTAAGAATTTAGAAAAGGGGTAGAGGAGGTGGCGCTTGAGAAATTTAGTACATAGCTTTCTCTCAGCAAATTTCATAGCACATCTCGAAACGCAGAACTAGAAACCAGAAACTAGTATAGCTTTTTCTAAAAATGCTACAATCTCTTCATAGCCCTTCTCTGCTGCCCGGTCCCGGGGTGTATTATTATAATTATTTTTTGCGTTAATCTTCGCGCCATTTTCTATTAGGTATGCTACAACCTGTAGATGGCCCTTGTAAGCTGCCCAGTGCAGAGGCGTCTGACCATTCTTATCTGTTGCCTCCACCGCAGCACCCTGCTCTATCAAGTATTCTGCTACCTCTTTTCGGCCATTGAAAGCTGCCCCAGTGCAGGGGTGTCCAACCATTCTCCTCTGTTGCCTCCACCGCAGCGCCCTGCTTTATCAGGTATTTTGCTACCTCTTGATGGCCT
>JAKSDE010000068.1 GCA_022360235.1 Cytophagales bacterium | reverse complement strand
TACTTAGCCTGCTGCAAAACGCATCAAAAATGAATCATCGAGCGAGTCGACTAACCACTTGGTTTATTGCGCAAGGGCTTCTAGTCTACTTTTATGCTTACGCGCCTCTCCATAGTACCCCGTATCAGGAAACTCTTCGATAATCTTATTATAACATTGAAGAGCTGATTGATGGTTACTATTTTCTTCATAAGCTAAAGCAGCTTTCATTAGGTAAAGGGGCGTAAAGAATTTATTGGGTTTGTAATTAGCTGCTTTCTTATAGTAATGAGCAGCTTTTGCATACGTTCCTTGCTCAGTAAAGGCATCGCCGATCAATGACCAGGCACGCGCTTGTAATAGGAAGTCAGATGCCTTAAATTTTTCAAGATGGCTAATCGCTTCTTCGTATTCGTTTTGATGCATGTAAATGACGCCCGTATAAAAATGAGCCAGGTTGGCAGCTAGCGTAGCGCTATATTCATCAATAATGTCTAAAAACCCAAGATATACACCATCTCCCTGGAGTGCCTCATCAAGACTATCTTTTTCAAAATAGTACACTGCCTGGAACATTTCACCCTGTGCTGCTACCTCTTGCCTACTTTGATAGTGGTTACGTAGTAAAAGACCTACAATTACTGCAATAATTAATGCCCCTATTGTATAGAGCCATTTTTGATTCTTCTTGACATAGCCTTCTGCTTGCCGAAATTTATCAGTAAATGGTTGAGGCGTATTGATGAATACGGGTTTACTACTTTTGGACATCGCACTGATTTATAGCTAGCACTCAGGTAATTAACTTATGAGAAATGGATAGTCTTTTTGCACATATACATCCTTGTAAGCTTCTTCGGCTTTAGGAAAGTCAGACTGCTCAGCAAATGTTACGGCCGCTGCTATTTGTTTTTTAATATTTTCATCTATCTTACTTACTTCTGCTTCGGTAGCTATTTTTTTCTTTAAGATCGTCGTACGAACGTGTTCTATGGAGTCTTGTTGCCGGTATTTTTCTACTTCTTCTCTGGTACGATATTGAGCAGGATCAGATATAGAGTGTCCTTTGTAGCGATAGGTCTCCAACTCTAGTAAGTGAGGCACTCCTCCTTTTCTAATTTTATCAGCTACTTCAGCAAAGGCTGTATGTACATTTTCTACTGACATCGCCTCTACTTTTGCAGAAGGCATATCATAAGCTGCTCCTAATTTATAGAGCTCTGTCACATTAGAACTTTTTTCTACCGACGTTCCCATCGCATACCCATTATTTTCGATAGCAAAAATAATAGGAAGTTGATAGAGCATAGCAAGATTAAGGGCTTCGTGAAAAGCGCCTTGCCTTACTGCACCATCGCCCATAAAAGTAACACACAAATTTTTAGTCTTTTTATATTTCTCTGCAAAGGCAATGCCTACTCCTAATGGAATTTGGCCTCCTACAATGCCGTGCCCGCCAAAGAAGTTTTTCTCTTTATCAAACATATGCATAGAGCCTCCCTTTCCTTTGGAGATACCCGTAGCTTTGGCAAACAGCTCTGCCATAATATACTTTGCCGCTGTCCCCAAAGCAATAGGATGTACGTGATCTCGATAAGCAGTAATGTATTTATCACCTTTTTCCAGCGCAGTGACGGCCCCTGCTACGCAAGCCTCTTGTCCACTATACAAATGGCAAAACCCTTTGATTCTTTGCTGTCCGTACAGTTGAGCTGCTTTCTCTTCAAACTTTCTCATCAGCAACATCTTCTCATACCAGTACAGATAGGTCTCCTTTGAAAAGTTTGCCTTAGCTTTTACTTTTGTCTTCATCACTTTCTTTTCTTGCGTTGTATCCATTAGAAACAAAATAAGCACATTATTCTGCTAATTTATGGAATAGATACGAAATTAACTAGTCGACCCTCAACAAGTATTAAATACTGTATTTTTACACTTAAAATGACGATCTTAGCTCACAAAAACTCATATATAGCGTAGCAATATTGGCAAGAAAAACCTTTATAGCACGCCAAAACCTTGCAAAAAATAGCAAGCCCTATCAAGCATAGAGATCCGCCTTTGAAAAATGGTGTTAAGAAATTCTAAGCGAAGTGCGGCCAAAAATTGGCTTGTCTGAGGAGTGCAGCGACGAGTTGGCCAATTTTTAGCATGTAGCGCAAGAATTTTAGCCATTTTTCAACAGCGGTGAGGGCCCCCGGCAGGGGAGCAAAAAGTAAGGGGTAAGCACGTTAAATGACGAACTTAGCCTGTTGCAAAACGCATCAAAAATAGAACCATCGAGCGTTATTAAGGATCGACTAACTAAAACCTTCCAAAAAGAAATTAATGCTCCTCAAAAAAGTGGAATGTATTCATTTTAAAAACTATGCTTCTATTGGTCTCAACTTTTCAGCACAATTAAATTTTATTGTAGGAGAAAATGGCGCTGGGAAGACCAACCTCTTAGATGCTATTCACTACCTATCGCTCACAAAAAGCGCCTTTAATCTAGTAGATGCTCAAAACATTCGGCATGGGGAAGACTTTTGCTCTGTTCAAGGAGACTTTTTGAAGGAGAGGAAAGGGTATAGCATCCAATGTATTTTTCAAAAAAATACGAAGAAAGTTGTTAAAAATAATGGTAAGGCCTATGAGAAGCTCAGTGATCATATTGGCCTATTCCCTATTGTACTGATCACCCCTGATGATAAAGACGTTATTAAAGAGGGCAATGAAATACGAAGAAAGTTTTTTGATAGCATCTTATGCCAACTTGATAGCAGCTATTTACAGACATTGATTCAGTATAATCACATTTTAAAACAAAGAAATAGTTTACTGAAGGCACACACAGAAAGAGGTGTGCTAGATCATGATTTACTCACCGCTTATAATCATCAACTATTTCCCCTTGGAAAGAAAATAGGTGAGGCAAGAAAGAAGTTTACCGAAGTGTTTCACACTAGCTTTATCCGGCATTATCAATATATTGTAGAGGCCAATGAGCGTGTTCATCTGACCTACAAATCAGAAGTAGTTGATCCGAATTTCGAGCAGCACTTTTTGGATAATCTACCCCAAGATCTTCTGCTTCAGCGGACAACGATGGGCATTCATCGAGATGACTTTGTGTTTACTATTAATGGTTATCCGCTCAAGAAATTAGGCTCCCAAGGGCAGCAAAAGTCGTTCGTCATTGCTATGAAATTAGCACAATTTGACTGTATTAATAATGCGATGAAGTTAAAGCCCTTACTCTTATTAGATGATATTTTTGACAAATTAGATGAGAAACGCATCAATCGATTGGTGCAGTTGATTGCCCAGTATAATTTTGGACAAGTGTTTATTACAGAGGCTAGGGAGCAAAGAACTTTAAAAATGATGGAAGAGGTAGAAGCAGATAAGAAAATTTTTAGGATTGAAAAGGGGAAGTTAGTGACTTAACACCCCATCTTTTATCTTTACGAACACTAAACTGAATACCTTATGAAAATAGATAAACATTTGCTAAGAAAAGTTGCCCATATGGCGAGACTTGAGTTAGAGGAGAAAGAGGAGGAAGCCATGCTACAAGATTTAAATAAAATCATTGCGTGGGTAGAAAAACTAGATGAACTAGATACAAAGGATGTTCAGCCACTTACAACCATATCTTTAGAAAAGAATGTTTTGCGGGAAGATCAACCCCAAGTGTCTTTACCCAAGGAAAGGGGGCTTAAGAATGCGCCTCGTAAAGATACTGATTACTTTAGGGTACCAAAAATTAAAACGTAATTGTATAAAATCCCCCTGACTAGTATAGTCGGCCCTTAACAAGTATTCAATACGGTGTTTTTCAATTAAAATGATTATCTTAGCTCACCAAAATTATGTATAGCAAGACCTTTGCAAAACTAGGGTACCTCTCTTCTTTATAGGCTATATGAATGGATTTTGATGCGTTTTACAAAGGTCTCATAGCGTAGCAATATTGGCAAGAAAAACTTTTATGGCACTCCAAAACCTTGCAAAAAAATAGATAGATCCGCCTTTGAAAAATGGCGTTCAGAGGGGCTGGAGAAAACTAGGCAGGAATTGCTTCAATTAGGAACCCAGAACCCAGAACTCAGAACTAAAAAAATAGCACCATCGAGCGTTATTAGGAGTCGACTAACTCGTTTGTTTACTAGTTTATTTTTTTATTTGTTTATTAACTGGCTTGATGATTTTGGTTGCGTGTTTGTAAATTAAGCTGTAGTATAAAATAAATGGCTTTAGAAATATCTTTGACAAGTAAATATAATATAAGTTGAGCTTTTCCGTAAAAATACCCCTCTTCGAAGGTCCTTTTGACTTGCTACTTTTTTTTATAGAAAAAAACGAGCTAGATATCTATGATATTCCTATAGCGAAGATTACAGAAGAATTTCTAGCTTATAGCGCGCAGCTAGAGAAAATGAATATAGAAGTAGCGAGTGAATTTATTGTCGTGGCAGCCACACTGATGCGTATGAAAATGAAAATGTTATTACCGAGACCCCAGTTAGAAGAGGGAGGAAAGGAGATAGACCCCAGAGATGAGCTTGTTCGCCATTTGTTAGAATATAAGAAGTATAAATCTGTAATGAGTGAACTAGCTACTTTAGAGGACAAAAGACTAGAAAAAGAAAAAAGAGGTAATATTGTTGCTGAGCTTAAAAAAATTGCTGATCAAACGAAGGTAGAAATAGAACTACAAAGTATAACACTCTATCAATTACTTAGCGTGTATGAAAAAGTGATAGCACGTCACCAATTAGAAAAAAACAAGACCCTCTATACGGTTACTCCGTATCCTTATACCATTGAAGCGCAAAAGCATAAATTGATAGAAAAATTGGTCCAAACTAGCCAAATTTCTTTTAAAGAACTTATTCAAAATACCACCGAAAAAATGGCTGTCCTTTTTAACTTTTTAGCTATTCTCGAGTTGATTCAACTTCGACAAATCACCATAAGGATAGGGTTGGGCTACAATAATTTTTGGATCCAACGAAGTACTGAACCTTTGGAAGCGTAAATGGAGCTAGATTCGAAAAAAATTCTTAAAACGCTCAACCTAAATAAAATTTGGATTCCAATTATTTTAGGCCTAGGGATTGTGCTTTATCTATTTATTAGTGACCCTGATCTTACCCCTAGTAGCTTAGGCCTCATCTATAAAGCAAAGTTTCGTTACATTTTATTGACAATTTTAACGATTTTTGTACGTGATCTAGGTTATATCTATCGAATTAGAACGCTTACAAATAAAAGTTTAAACTGGGTAAGTAGCTTTTATGTAATTGTTCTTTGGGAATTTGCTTCTGCGGTTACTCCTTCTGTAGTAGGAGGAACAGCTATAGCTGTTTTTATATTGTTAAAAGAAAACATTAAGTTAGGCAAGTCCCTGGCCTATGTCATGCTCACCGCTATTTTTGATAACTTATTCTTTGTAATTGCTGCTCCTATCGCCCTTTTGGGCGTAGATGGAACCCTCTTCCCCACTTCAACAGCCCTTGAAACAAAGCTGGGCAAGAGTCTACAATTTATCTTTTGGCTAAGTTATGTCTTGATTACCCTATACACCTTTATGATGTCTTTTGCCTTGTTTGTAAGGCCAAGGTTTTTTAAATGGCTTCTACTAAAATTTACCAATATTCGTTTCTTGCGCAAATGGAGATATGCTGCTCAGCAACATGGAAATGATATCCTCTTAGCATCTAAAGCGTTGAGAGGGCAAAGATTTGCTTACTGGTTAAAAATCAGTTTGGCTACTATCTTCATATGGAGTGCACGTTATATAATCTTAAACCTTTTCATTGCTGCTTACGTCTCTCTTGATTTTCAAGAGCATATCGCCATTTTTGGTAAGCATATCCTTATGTGGGTTACCATGTTAATATCACCTACGCCTGGAAGTAGTGGTACAGCCGAATTCTTCTTCAAACAGTTTTACACCGGTCTTTTAAATGAGTATACCTTGGTTACAGGCATTATGTGGAGAGGGTTTACTTATTATCTCTATCTTATTCTCGGTGCTATTTTCTTACCTAAGTGGATTAAAAAAGTTTTCTTTAATAAAAAGGCAGGCTAAACAATTTAGTTCCGAGTTCCGGGTTCTGTGTGTCACGAAGTAGAGAACGAAAACGTTCTTTGCCTGCTGTAAATGAGATGGCGGTGGGCCCGCCGTAAGCGCTTTATAGGAAGAGCTTACCAACTGCCTAGCAGGTGCTGTGGTAAAGAGCCATGGTGCTGAGCGTGCTAGGAAAAGGCCTACAAGATATGTCAGGTGTGAATAAAAAGAGATGAACGCGAGTGAACCTCCGGTTAGGTATCGAAAGGACTAAGATGTTGTCAAAACTACCTGACGGAACCATAGGTAGGACAAAGCATAGCGGACACCTATTTAGTCGGCCCTGAAGTAATATTTTCTAAGGGAATTAGCACAAAAAAGTAGCCCCCATCCTAGCACAACTTTTGGGTGTTCAGCCCCAGCTCTCCTATCCATAAAAGACCTTTAGCAACTGGGATCGAACCCTAGCTTCTGGTTGCGTATCCTATGGTTTCGCAACTTGTTGTT
>JAKSDE010000069.1 GCA_022360235.1 Cytophagales bacterium | reverse complement strand
GATACGCTTGGTAAACTTGGGGAGCTCGATGAAGGTAAAGTATAAATCTCTTAAGTCATGCTCTCGGGTCTTTTTGTCTAAAATAAGGTGATCCGACTTCAAAGCTGCTTTCTCCGGGAAAACGATGTAGTCTGTGATAGCGATAAAGATCACTTCTTTAAGCTGCTCATATTGCTCCGCAGGCATAAGCTGCCTGGCGTAGGCCTTAGCAGCATAGTACTGGGCTCGCTTTTCAAAGCCTGGTTGCTTGGCTACTTGCATCTCGATGATGTATTCTCTACCTCCTTGATCCCTGCAGCGTATATCAACGATGCTCTGCTTTTTAGCCGCAATTTCTGGATCACAAGCCCGCTCTAAGAAGTACACTTCTACAATCTGTCCAACGTGGGTATGGTCGAGCACGTCATTGAGGAAGTGAATCAGAATATCTTTATTCTTTTCCTGTCCAAAGACTTGTCTGAAGGCAAAGTCATTCTTCGGATCTAAAAACTTGGTGAACATAGCAGTAAGCTTGAGTGTAAAAATAAGTAATTATAAAGATTCGTGTATTTTTGCGTTTCATCTTTAGGGTTGACAAGCTCGTATCTCCTCCGCTTCAAAGGTAAGAAAATTTAGTTTTTAAACAGTTTTTTAATCTCCTCTTAGCTAGAAGCTTTTCGTACAGGAAGTCAAGCTGTTTACCTATCATATCTTTTAATTTCCGCTTCACACAGCTCCTTGGTAAGCGCTTCTAAGACTTTTACGCTCCCCGCCAAGTATTCTAGCTCTTCTTGGGTGATGACATAGTTCTTGTCATATCTCGCACTGACATAAGCTTTTCTAAGCAGTTTAAAAAGACGCTTCTCTTCTTCCGTGGAGTGAGGAAGTGCAGTCGCCATCTCCGCCTTTATTTTGCTGGCTAGTTTGCCTAATTTTTCAATATCATGCGTCTTAGGTTTGTAATCGGTAAATACGAGCAGAAAAGTCTAATGCGAGCTCGATGAAAGTATTTGATTAGCTTGAGAGGACGTGTATTTCTTGTCTTTTAGGAAAAAAATAGGGAATTTTTAGTGTCATTACCCCCAGGATACTAGGAGCAGAAAGGTTCCTGCTCGAACAACAGAAAAAAGCGTTGCTAGAGCTAACGTAGGATTCCATCTAAAAAGTTGGTTTGAGCAAGGAGTCTGAAGAAGACGAAATGAGTCAACATTATAGAAAATGCTTCCAATTTGGATTAAGGTATGGCCTTGCTGTGGATGAAGAAGAGCTGGATGAGTAGCCCCTTGCAAAGCTAGGATAGCTGAGCAAGCTCTTCTTTGCTTAGGCCAGTAGCTTTAGAAATAATATCTAGTGAAACGCCTTGCTTGATAAACTGTTTAGCCGTTTCAAGAATACCTTCCTGTCTACCTCGTTGTATACCTTCCTGTCTACCTCGTTGTATACCTTCCTGTCTACCTTGTTGTATACCTTCCTGTCTACCTCGTTGTATACCT
>JAKSDE010000078.1 GCA_022360235.1 Cytophagales bacterium | reverse complement strand
TTAGCCTGCTGCAAAATGCATCAACCATAGAACCCTCGAGCGTTATTAAGGGGTGGCTAGCTAGCTGTACTCATTTTTAGGTACTAAAATACAATACTAAATCCAAACTGTTTTACTATAGTGCTATGAACAAAACTATTTTAGTGACCGGCGGAGCAGGCTTTATTGGAGCTAATTTTATCCCTTACTTTCTCAATAAATATGAAGCTTATTGTATGGTTAACCTTGATAAGCTTACCTATGCAGGCAAGCTGGATAACTTGGCAGAAGTAGCAGCCCATCCTCGCTATCGTTTTGTACAAGGGGACATTGCTGATAGAAAGCTTGTGCATGATTTATTTGCGCAGTATAACTTTAACGGAGTCATTCATTTTGCAGCAGAATCGCATGTAGATAATTCTATTACAGGGCCAGCTAACTTTGTTAAGACGAATATTGAGGGTACGTTTGTGTTGATTGACGAAGCCCGATTACACTGGATGGAGCAGCCCTTTGTTCCTAAAAGCATCCATCAAGGGAGCCGCTTCTTACATATCTCAACCGATGAAGTCTACGGCACGCTAGGGCCTACAGGCTTGTTTACAGAAGAAACTCCCTATGCGCCCAATAGCCCTTACAGTGCTACCAAAGCCAGTAGCGATTTTCTGGTGAGAAGTTATGTAGAGACATATGGCTTCAATGCTGTCATCATCAATTGTTCTAACAATTACGGCCCTAAGCAACACCCTGAAAAGTTGATTCCTACAATTATTCGTCATGCTTTAGCAGGGAAACCGATTCCTATCTATGGAGACGGTTTGAATATTAGAGACTGGCTGTATGTAGAAGACCATTGTAAAGGGATTGATCTGGCCTTCCACCAGGGTAAACAAGGAGAGAAATACAATATCGGTGGGAAGAATGAGAGAACTAATCTTGCAGTAGTACATAAAATTTGTGCTATACTCGATGAAAAGATACTTCTCCCTCAAGGCAAGTCTTATGCCACATTAATTACCTTTGTAAAAGATCGCCCTGGCCATGACAAACGGTATGCCATCGATGCGCATAAAATTGAAAATGAACTTGGCTGGCAGGCAGCAGAAAATTTTGATACCGGCATGTTAAAGACGGTTGAATGGTATATTGAGCAGCTTGATAGACAAATCGCCCCCTAGAAGAATACGAATAAAACTTTATAGGACCCCGCCACGCCTGTTCCCCTTCCCTACTGTTTTCTAAGGCTGCTGCCCTGCTCACTGCTGGGTCCTATAAACATTCTGTGGCTGATTGTTGGGGATATGGCTCCAGCTGCTATGTTCATCCCTATCCCCTCTACTCACACTCAAAATGATTCCGAGCGATATACCTGTGAATACTAAAGAAGTTCCGCCCATACTTACAAAAGGCAAGGGTAGTCCAGTAATAGGGCCTAAGCCCACTGCTACTCCTATATTTACCATCGCCTGCAATACCAAGGCAAAGCTCAGTCCCGCTGACAACAAGCCTCCAAAAGCACAATTACTCTTAGAAACGTTCAGCATGCCTCTATATAGTAATGCTAAATAAAGCAGTATAACAATCGTTCCACCTAGGAGCCCATATTCTTCTATAATAATAGCATAAATAAAGTCTGAGTAGGAATGAGGTAAAAAACTTCTTTGATCACTTTTACCAGGGCCTTTGCCATACAAGCCTCCTGTAGCAATGGCGATATAGGCTTGTTCTGTTTGAAAAGAAGGGCCTTCCTGTATAAAAGCTTTCACCCGTTTCCACCCTGTTTCTCCTCTTTGACCAATATGCATTGCAATACCTCCTACGAATATACCAACCATCGTAAGTGTAGCCAAGTATTTAATAGGCACTCTTCCCATATACATCAACAAGATACAGGTAAGGAATAGCAAGATAGCAGCGGATAAATTGGTTAAAGCGATCAATCCACCAATTACGCCGCACCAAATGAGCATAGGTACTACCGAAGCTTTAAAGTCTTCAATGTTATTCTGGCACTTAGCAAGCCTATTGGCGAGGGCTACTATTAAGGCCAATTGTGCTAAATCAGAAGACTGAAAAGCCTGGTTGATAAAAGGGATCGTAATCCAGCGAGAAGCCTCATTGATCCTTAATCCATACTTCCAAGTAAGAAGCAACAGCGGTACAGCAATCCACAAGGCTAACTTAGAAAGTCCTGCATAGTAACGATAATCAATTTTATGCGCTACCCACATGGCAAAGAGGCTAATCAGTACCAGCAAAGAATGCTTGATTAAGTAATACTCTGTGTCGCCCTGCATTTGCCGATAGGCAAGTGAACTGGTAGCACTATAGACCACCAGGATGCTTATAATAGCAAGTATAAAAACGATACCCCATATAACAGGATCACCTTTGAGGTTATGCTTCATCCACGTTTTCATGGGTTAGTTGGCATGTCTAGCTTTATATTCACAGCAAATAAGGATAGAGATACGTACACCGTCCACAAAGAGCTCCTCTATTCTTCAAAAACGCACCAATAAATGACAGAACACGTTATCGCAATATACTGCTTGAGGATGATTTTCTAAAAATTTTGTTATTTAGTCGGCCCTTCATAACGCTCGATGATTCTATGAATGACTGACACTTTATGCTTACCTTTACCTAACTGTCTTTGATAGTAGATGGATAACTCCTCGGACATTTTTATGGGCGATAAGGCACATAGAGCTAACAGGCTCTTTAACGATCTATGGGCCAAAGGTGATACCCTACTCCTTATTTCGGAACTAGGAACTAGAAACTTGAACCTATTGCGTTTATTCATTGACGATTGATTTACTTTGAAAAAGCTAACCACACTCTTACTTCTACTTTTGCTAATATTAGTAGGCATTATGCATCTTTATTATAAAAGTTGGCGTAATGAATGTGAAGGAACAGCAGCCAGCACTTTGATTCCTGAAAGTGCTGCTTTAGTTTATGAAGTAGCGAAACCAGGAACGCTTTGGGAAACTTTGCAAACCAAACCCTTCGGTAAAGCTATCACCCAGTTACCTTGCTTTTTAGCTATACAAAACGCCCTATCTTCCCTTGACAGTTTAGCAGAGGCAGCCTATGCGCTTCAAAAAGTTTTGAGCAACATACCGCTTACTATATCCATCCATAGGCTAGATGAAGAAAGTGTAGGCTATGTTTTCTACCTCAACACCTATAATATAGATATACAAGCCTTGCTTGAAAAGCACTTAGAAAAAATGAAGCAAACAAAAAAATATGCTATAGAAGAACGGAACTATGCAGGCTATGTGATTACAGAAATTAAGAAAACTGACCAACAAAGTGGCTTTTCATACTTTATGCACAACCACTATCTTATTGGAAGCTTTTCTTCCCTTTTAATAGAAGATGTTATTCGAGGTGTGGAAAATAAAAACGGCACCCACCTTTTTGAAGTAAAAAGGACCACTAATAATGAAGGTAGCTTGTATGTAAACTTTAACAAGCTTGTTCAACTTTTACGCGTTTTTGTAAAAAATGATAAAATAACTTTCCCCCTAGCGAACCTTCTTACTAATTTCTCGCAAGCAAGTCAACTAGATCTCAATGTAACCAATCATCATCTTTTGTTGAATGGACTTACTTTAAGTGAAGATACAAGCTATACCTATTTCATTCACACGTTAGCCAATCAGAACGCTCATCCTTTAGATCTCAAAGCTTACATCCCCCATAGCACCCTGCTACTAACCCATTATACATTGAGTAATGCTGAACAATGGTTTATAGCCCTAAAAAAATATTGGCAGTCGCATCCATCTACTACGTTAGAAGAGACAGAAAAAGCTACCATATTTCCCTACCCAGCACTTCTTCAACTCAAAGAAATAGGACACTGTATCCTCGAAGGAAACCATGCCGATAAAGCAGACCAGCTATTGTTCATGAGGGTGACTGATACGTATAAGTTTATCTCAACCCTAGAAAAAGCTGGCCTCCTCACTACCCAGGCCTCTTATGAGCTAAGCCAACGTACTAAGGTGTACCCCATAGCACCGGGTCACTTCCAGCCTGCGTTATTGCCTAGGTTGTTTCCAACCTTTGAAGCTAGCTACCTCACCCTACTAGGTAACTACATTATACTGGCAAATAGTAAGATGGCTTTAGAAAAGTTGCTCGTGCAACTTCACCAAGGACAAACCTGGTCAACTACCCAACAGCAAAATCTGTTCTTAGAAAATACGCTTGAAAAAGCCAACTTAAGCCTCTTTGTGAATATGAGAAAAGCCTGGCCACAAATTATTAACTTACTCAAGCCTTCTTGGAAGCAAGTGTTTCAAAAACTGGCCCCATCCTTCCAAGCATTTGAACGAATTGCCTTACAACTGAGGTATGAAGAGTCCAATAATTTTTATACAAGTATATT
>JAKSDE010000267.1 GCA_022360235.1 Cytophagales bacterium | reverse complement strand
TTAGAAAATATTACTTCAGGGCCGACTAAATAGGCTTTTGTATCTAACATGGAACCATACCCCCCCTGCACTTTTTAATCGGGGCTTTTTCATTCAGGGATGTGTTTTAGTAGTTCCTTGAGTTCTTTGTCGGAGATATTTTCTTTATCCGATTGATCGTAAATGGAAAGCAGATAAACAGTAGTTTGTGAAACCTGCTAATAAGTTATCACCCTTGAGCCACCAGACTTGCCTTTACCCTTTGAAGTAATGGCCATGCGAATTTTGTAGCAATTATTGCCAAGGGCAGTTCTCTGTTGTGGTACTTGTTGCAGGTTTGCTATGAGTTCAGCAAAATCATCTTTCAGCGAGGGACATTTTTTAGCCAGTTTTTTCAGTTCCCGTTTAAAATTGGGAATTGCTGTAATGTCATAACTCATCCAACAAGTCTTTAGCAGGGATGCCTTTGAGTTTACTTTCCTTTATTCGCTTCATTTCCTCAACAGCCTGTTTAATACCTTGCATCACTTCGGCTTTATACAGTCCCTGACTCAAACTCGGTAAAAGTCTTAAGCTAGGCAAGCAGCTGACGCGTGAGGGCAAGGTCCTTATCAAACTCCAAGACAGTAAACTCAGTAAAGAAGCCACTAGTCTCATCGACTGTATTCTTGTATAATAAAGCTACCTGCCCGATTTCTCAAAACGTTAGAGCGCTTGTGGACACTCATACTGCTTTTAAAAAAGTACTCTCCAAGAATTAATAGAAGGAATAACCTATTTTGCAAAGGCCTCATTGAATCAAAAAAGTGCGTCTAAGGTGCCTATGACCCAACGATCTTTTCCTTGTAAATCTTGCTTCACAGACACTTTCTCAAAGCCAGCATAGCGCAACAGATCAGCTATCGTTTTTCCAAAAGCTTCATTAATTTCTAAGTATACTTTCCCCCCTCTTTTGAGATGTGTTTTTGCTAATGCAACGATTTGCGTATAAAAGATAAGCGGCTTATCGTCTTCTACAAACAAGGCTTGGGGGGGTTCGTAGTGTAAAACATTTTTGGGCATCAATTTTTGTTCCGATAGACGGACATATGGAGGATTACTCACCATAATATCCCACTGCCCTACCAGGGGGGCATCGCTAAAAATATCTGCTTGTATAAAGTGTACCTTAGCGTCAAATTTTCTTGCATTTTCTCTCGCCACTTTTAAGGCGTTTTCCGCTATATCTAATGCATATACTCCTGATTTTTCTAACACTTTTTTCAGGGTAATTGCAATACAACCACTTCCTGTACCAATATCTATAATTTTTAGGCCTGGGCTTTGGTTTTCTTGAATGATGTAGTGAACCATTTCTTCTGTTTCAGGACGGGGTATGAATACATCCGGTGTAACGGTAAAGCATCTTCCTAAAAAATGTGCTTCTCCCAAAATGTATTGAATAGGTTCATGTTTCTTGAGACGTTGAATAACATTAACCAGTACTTTCTCTTCTTCTTTTGTAATTGACCAATCTTTACCAAGGGCTATAGCCAACATATCGTAGTTGAAATAGTAGTTAAGAATAAGCTTTGTTATAGATTTGCATTCTTGCGTATTATTGACTACAGGTAAAATGGCATGATAAATTTTTAGATATAAATTTTTAGAAGAACACATTTAAGCCACTCTCATTAATTTTAAGAATAGTTATAGGCTCAGCCTTGACCCTTCTGGTTATCAGGTCATGAAAAATCACTTTTTTCTACGGCCTCCATATTAAAACTTTTTATAAAAAATGTGTTGCTGAAGTGTGATAAAAGTAATTATGGTATTATATTTGAGGTGGAGAAGTATAGAATCAGAAGTTTCACTTTAAAAAACATGTAGTCATTATGGGTATATCGATATTTATAATTTTTGTAGTACTGAGCATAGGGCTCAGTCAAATACTTAAAAGTAAGTTTACAAAATATTCAGAAGTAAAGCTTCATGCTGACTTATCAGGGGCAGAAATAGTTGCTAAAATGCTCCGTGATCATGGTATTGAAGATGTACAAATTACTTCTTCTAGTAGGAAGTTAGGAGATCATTACAATCCTCTTAGCAAGACAGTCAACCTAAGTGAAGAAGTTTACTATGGAAAAAATGCCACTGCTGCTGCCATAGCAGCCCATGAATGTGGCCATGCAGTACAACACGCCAATGGCTATGCTTTTTTAAAGTTTAGGACTGCCATGGTGCCAGTACTTTCTGCCACTTCACATTACATTTCATGGGTAATTTTGGTGGGTATTTTTGTAGTAAATAGTACGCCGCTTCCTTTGGCGATTGGAATTGGATTTTTTGCCTTAGCCACGTTGTTCAGCTTTGTCACGCTACCTGTAGAATTTGATGCTAGTAGAAGAGCACTAGACTGGATGAACGATAGAGGTATAGTAACTAGTCAAGAATATAAAGTGGCCCAAGATGCTTTGTGGTGGGCAGCTATGACTTACGTAGTGGCAGCGGTGGGTTCGCTAGCACAGTTAATACATCTTATCTCCATTTTAACAGGGAGAAGAGATTAAGTATCATTTGTATGTCTTGTTTATTGCGGAAAAAAATAGAAGGAGAGCAGAATCGCTCAGCTTGGGGAGCTACTGCCTAAGAATTCTCCTGCCTTAGGCGGGGTAGAAAAGATACGAACGGAGTAAGCCACTTGCATTTGAAACTAACAAGTAGATAGCGTATCATTAAATTTCAGATGAAGCCTGAAGTTGCGAAAAGTAATACCTCAAAGCTCGAAGCTTTTGATCGACTCCTACAGCTAATGGACGAATTAAGAGAAAATTGTCCATGGGATAAAAAGCAAACAATGGAAAGCCTTAGGCATCTAACAATTGAAGAGACTTTCGAGCTCTCTGAAGCCGTTTTCGAAGGAAGAACAGAGAATATCAAAAAGGAGTTAGGGGATTTACTTTTACACATCGTATTTTATGCACGTATTGCTTCAGAAAAAAATGATTTTACAATTACCGATGTTATCCAAGCACTTTGCGAAAAACTTATCTATCGCCATCCTCATATTTATGGCACCCAAAAGGTAAAGAATGAACAAGAAGTAAAACAAGCATGGGAGAAACTTAAACTAAAAGAAAAAGGAAATCAGTCTGTACTTAACGGTGTGCCGCGCTCTCTTCCTGCACTCATTAAAGCCATGCGCATTCAAGAGAAGGCGAGTATGTGCGGTTTTGATTGGCAAAAGAAAGAAGAAGCAGAGCATAAGGTAGAAGAAGCGCTACAAGCGTTAAGCAATGAACACAGCAGCCATATATCTACTGCAACAAATCAAGCGAGGATTCAAACTGGGTTTGGAGACTTACTATTTTCACTCGTTAATTATGCAAGATTGATTGATGTCAACCCAGAGGAGGCTTTAGAAAAAGCAAATAAAAAATTCATCCAAAGATTTCAACACATGGAAAAGCAGATAGAAAAGGATGGTAAACAGCTTGCTCACCTTTCATTAAAAGAAATGAATATGTATTGGGAACAGACAAAACAACAGCTTCCATTTACGCTATAAACACTATTTGGGGTGTTCAGTTTTTTTTCACTAAACTATAAACATTATTAGCAGAAAAAAACTAAAAAAATCTTTATTTTTATTGTTTTTAAAACATTTTATTTATATTGGTACGAAAAGAATTATTTAACTTTAATCTTAAACTCTAAAAATTAGAAAGTATGAAAATGTATCACAAAGTACAAGAGCTTGTTAACTCCCTAGAAGAGGATTTCTATAAGTTTTACGACAAAAGCAACAAAGCAGCGGGGACACGTGTGAGGAAGGGGATGCAAGCGCTTAAAGAATTAGCCCAAGAGATCAGGAATGATGTTCAAAAAAAGAAACGCAGCGCCTAATTGTAAGAAAAGCACCTAATTGTAGGAAATATGAGAGAGGCAAGTGCTTCTATTTTCCTCTCTCATTTCAAAACACTTGCTAAAGTAGTATTGATAGCCTTAGTGAGGATGGTAGATGCCTCCACAAGGGGAGGCCTTACATAGTTTTTGCAGAGCGCTAACCGTGCCAATACTTGCTTGATTCCTACAGGATTTCCCTCTTTATACATAAGGGAGTCTAGAGCTAGCAATTGAAAAACATAGTGCTGTGCTTCTGTATAGCTATTTACGAGGGCAAGCCTTACCATTTGCTGAAATTCTTTGGGAAAGCCATTGGCAAGTACAGAAATTGCACCCACTCCTCCAATAGCGATCATTGGTACAGTCAAGACATCATTCCCTGAGATGAGTAAGAAATCCTGGGGCTTATGCTTGGCAATTTCTATACATTGGACAAGGTCGCCAGAAGCTTCTTTAATACCGATGATATTCGGATGCTCAGCTAGCTGCAAGGTAGTTTTTGCACTTATATTCGAACCTGTTCTACTAGGAACATTATAAAGTAATAGGGGGACAGGACATGCGTCTGCAATAACTTTGTAATGATAAAGAATACCTTCTTGAGAAGGTTTATTATAATAGGGGCTTACCGAGAGAACAGCATCTACACCCCGAAAATCCATGCCGTCAATCTTTTTTAAAATATCGCTCGTACTGTTACCGCCAAGGCTATAAACAATAGGCAAATTTTTAGGATTATGAGCGATAATAAAGGCAAGCATATCCTCTTTCTCCTTTTGTGTTGTTGTAGCAGACTCCCCCGTTGTTCCGTGAACGACAAAGTAATTTACGCCCCCTTTTGCTGTAAAATTCAAGAGCTTTTGGAGCCCTTCAAAGTCAATAGCTAGTTTTTTATCAAACGGCGTTACCAGTGCTACCCCTGTTCCAATGAATTTTTGTGTCATTTTATTTTAATAATGCAGTGTAATGCAACATTTGTTTCATTAAATTATGAATATCATCTTTTTCGTTAAGGCTGACCATGATTTCAAAAAGTGCAGCTCGTTCAGGCATAAATTTACCCACCCTGCACTTAGCCTTGGATTTTGCTAACAGATAGTCCAGGATAGGACTAGGAGTCAGATCAATGAAGTATAGGTAATCGAATGAAGTATTCACAAATTCATTCAACTGACTATCCTTTATTTTCCCAAAGAGATGGATGTCATGGTGTTTAAAGGAGGAGAAGTGGTAATCATAGTCTGTATTATCTTCTTCGATGTAGCAAAATACACGCATCTTTTTGCCCATCGCTTTTAATTTTCTTGAAAATTGCAAGATAGCATGATGTTGATCTTTATTCTTATAGGTATAGAGCATCCCCACCGTAGTTGCCTTTTCAAATCCGACACTCACCCGTTCCGGCCGGTTATTCTTAATGAGCCTCTTTACATAGAATGGAAATAGCTTTTTCTTAATTTTTAGCATTATTGTTCTACCATTTTAGTCAATGCTTCTTCAGAGAGGATCTTAATGCCCAGCTTTTTTGCTTTTGCTAGCTTGGTGGGACCTGCTTTCTCGCCAGCAATCAAATAGTCTAGCTTCTCTGAAATGGATGAAAGTACTTTACCGCCATTTTTCTTGACGATATACTTTAGCGCTTCTCTTTCAAAATTTTTAAAAACACCGGAAATAACAAAATTTTTCCCCTGAAGTAGTTGACTTTGTTGTGTAGCTTTACTTTTCTCTGTAGCAAACTTTAGTCCTGCTTGCTTGAGGGACGCAAGGAGTTGTAGGTTATGCGTATCTTGAAAATAGGTGATCACACTCTTGGCCACCTTTTCTCCGATTTCAGGAACAGCTGTGAGTTCTTCCAAGCTCGCATGGGCTAATGCATCTATATTTTGAAAATGGTGCGCGAGTTTTTCAGCAGCTGTTTCGCCAACATGTCTGATACCTAATGCAAAGAGTACGTTTTCAAAAGGCATCTGCTTTGAATGCGCGATGCCTTGTAACAAGTTTTGGGTTGCTGTCTCTTTAAAACCTTCTAAAGGATAGACCTCTTCATAGCGCAGCGTATACAGATCAGCAGGTGTGTGTACTAGCCCCTTCTTAAAAAGTAAGGCAACTGTTTTACTTCCTATCGAATCGATATCCATGGCCTTTCTATGTACAAAGTGTGCTATACCTCCTTTTATTTGAGGAGGGCAGTTTTTTTGGTTAGGACAGTAATGTACTGCTTCGCCTTCTTCTCTAGTGAGGGGAGTAGCACAGTCTGGACAATGGGTAATAAATGGAATAGCTTTACTTCCTGGCTTTCTCTTAACTACATCTACCCCAATTACTTTGGGGATGATCTCTCCTCCTTTTTCGACGAACACAGTGTCTCCTTCGTGGAGGTTAAGGCGTTCTATTTCATCAGCATTATGAAGAGAGGCTCTTTTTACCGTGGTGCCCGCCAAGCGTACGGGTTGCAATTGAGCTACAGGCGTTATAGCACCTGTTCTGCCTACTTGATAAATTACCTTTTCTAGTACAGTAGAAGTGCTTGCAGGTTTGTATTTATAAGCAATAGCCCAACGTGGACTTTTGGCGGTGGCGCCTAGCTTATTTTGTTGCGCAATACGGTTGACTTTTACAACGATACCATCTACCTCGGCAGGCAGGTTGCTCTTTTTTGTTTTCCAATGGTCGATGTAGTTCATAATTTCTTGAACCGTCTTACATTTTTTGTAAGTAGGGGAAACATGAAAGCCCCATTTCTCTAATAGTTTAACACCTGCTTCGTGAGTTGGTAAGTTCATTTCATCTGATATCAGGACGTATAAGTAACAATCGAGCCCCCGTTGTGCAACTACCGTTGCATCTAACATCTTAAGTGTGCCAGAGGCAGCATTTCTTGGATTTGCTAAAAGTTCTTCTCCTTGACTTGCTCTTTCCTTATTTAATGCTTCAAACGTTGCACGGGGTATAAAAGCTTCTCCTCTTACCTCGAACGCCTGGGGTATGTCACTGCCTTTTATGAATTGAGGGATAGTTTTGATAGTTTTGGCGTTTCTCATGATATCATCCCCTTTCTCTCCATCGCCTCTTGTAACAACTCTTTTTAATGCTCCATGCTCATACAGCAGGCTCATAGCTACGCCATCAAATTTTAGTTCACAAAAAAATTCTATACTTTCCTCTTTTAAGAGCTTATGAATTCTTTTTACAAATTCATCTATTTCTTTTTCTGAATAAGTATTGCTTAGCGAAAGCATGGGGTATTGATGATAGACTGTTTCAAAATTTTTAGAAGGAGCTTCTCCCACGCTTTGGGTAGGCGAGTCTTTCAAACGAAGGGCTGGAAATTGATTTTCTAGTTGTATAAGCTTTTCCAGCAGTTGATCAAATTCATAATCACTGATCTCTGATCGAGCATCCTGGAAATACTGTTTATTGTAGTAATTAATCAGTGAGGTTAATCGTGCAATTTCCTTTTTTGCTTCCTTTATCGTCATCAAGTTAAAAGCAAGAATAGTGGCTTTTAGAGGATAAGCTGGGTAAAAACTCAAAAATGAGTGTAGCGCTTTTATGACTGCTTTTCTCTCGTTCTTTGGGGAGATAGATAGCTTTCATGCACGTAGCCCTTATGGTCTTAGTTAGTCCAGTAGGGGCTACGGAGAGTATCGAGGCAGTTTGTTGCTATCCTTAGTGAATACTCCCGTTTAGCTAAACGTAATCTTCAAATTGTTTTTAAAAACTTCCCTAATTTTTCTAAAAATCTCCTTTTAAAGTCCATAAAGACCTAACTTTGAATTACCTTTCATAAAATTCTGTGCGGAAAGTTAAAGAAAGTTTAGTAAAGCACCTAAAATTTATTAATAAATTTTTAAACTACAAGCTGCCTAACACGCACCTCTTTTCCCTTCTTTCTACCAGGTGTTTACGCTCCACCTACTAAAATGTTACTGGCTTTTTACCTGAAATAGCTACTCAATGCATCAG
>JAKSDE010000112.1 GCA_022360235.1 Cytophagales bacterium | reverse complement strand
CCAAAACGAAGGAGAGCATCATGAACGCAGCAGAAAAACTTATTCAACAAGGCATGCAGCAAGAGAAGCTGGGAATTGCTAAGAACATGCTTTTAAATCTTCATCTAGGTATGGATATCGTCCAAAAGGCTACAGGCCTTTCTAGAGAAGAACTCAATAAACTCCAAGTAAGTGGATAGAAGACCTGATGATGACCCAGTCTCATGGGTCTTGCTTAGGTGCTTTAGCGAGCAGAGAGCATGCTGTTTTTTGCAAGGTTTTATAGTGCCATAAAGGATTTTCTTGCCAATATTGCTACACTATATATGAGTTTTGGTGAGATAAAACGCTCATCTAAGTGTAAAAACATAGTATTGAATACTTGTTAAGGGTCGACTATAATAATGTCCACACGACCTAGTCAATTACTGTAATAGTTAGCCCTTCTCCCTGGCTGTCTTGTGTCACCTCTAGGCCTTCAGAGGCGTAGAAGGCATATTCTCCTTCCTCATTTTCATAAAGCAGAAAAGCTTCGATCTCATCCTGCTCTTCTACGAGCTTCTTTGCAAACGATACCCCCCCTACCATCATCGCTGTAGCATAAGCATCAGCAGTCATACAGTCATTAGCTATGACAGAAGCAGCGCGTAAATCGCTGTTAGTAGGGTAGCCCGTTGCTGGATCAATGATATGCACATACTTTTTGCCACCTTTATAGTAAAAGTTTTCATAATTACCTGAAGTGGCTATAGCCCTGTTTTCGAGTCTTACTATTGCTTCGATTTTTCTGTCACTCGTATTTTCTTGCGGTGTATTAATCCCTATGCGCCAAGGCTCTTTATTTTCATTTTTCCCATAGGCTACCACTTCACCTCCAATTTCTACCAATAAATTTTCGATAGCATGGGCTTTTAAGAAATCCGCAACTATATCAACCCCATACCCCTTCGCAATAGCCCCGAAGTCAAGCTGCACTCCTTCCTTCAGTCTTTTTATTCGTCGCTTATCTGTCACGATATAATCAAGATTAACATACTGTAATAGCGAATCAACTTTCGTACTATCTAACTGAGACGCCTCAGAAGGCCCAAAGCCCCAAGCATCTACTAGTAGTGCCACCGTAGGATTGAAAACACCGCCCGTATTTCGATAAACTTCCTTGCTCTTGGAAATTACTGGGTAAAAGAAAGGTGATTCAAAATAAAATTCGTTAGAATCTCCTTTGTTAAACCTAGTTATTTCTGAATCCTGAATGTAAGTAGAAAGGGATTGATTGAAAAGTGCTAAAAGTGAATCAATTTCTTGTTGATAGTTTCTTCCCTTTTCCTCTAGATAGTTAATATTGTAATAAGTTCCCATCGTACTTCCGTGAATCTCCACAATCTTTAAGCCCTCTCTATTAAGCTTCAAGATCAGTACTATACTTACTAATATAATACCTAGAATAAAGTTTCTGATTGGTTTGTTCATATGTGTAAATATAAGTATTTATGTATAAAGACAGAAAATTCTAAGCCCAACTTTCCTGTTGTAACGCTTCTGCAACATTTAAAAATAGGCCTGTTTTTAACGAATATAGTGAAACTTCGATACTCAGAATAGTTCATTTTAGAATAACCCATTTAAGCCACCCCCATGAATTTAGGAACAGTTAAAAGTCACTTTTTCCGCTTAATCATATTAAACTTGTAATAAGCTTCTGGGTTAAAAAAGATTTTTAGAAAAATCTATCATGTTGTTACCTGTGAACTTTTTAATGCAACTTTTAGTTAAAAATCGAAATTTAAGCATTGCACAGTGTTTGATAGATGTGTTATTCTATAAGTTAATTAGTAGCTATTAAAATAGGTATGAAGTTCCCCCTTTTATCATTCATCGTCTGGTTACCCATCGGTAGTTTACTTATACTCCTTTTCATTCCTCAACGTTATCAAAAAGTTTTTCGTTATATCGCCCTTTGTACTATGCTTTTGCAAGGCATAGGTGTAGGCTTCGTACTAAAACACTTTATGCTTGGGGCCGACTTACTTATAGGCACCGGTGCCTCCAGTAGCTTGCGGTTATTAGAAAAAGCTTCCTGGCTTCGATTAAGTCTAGGAAATTTAGGAACGTTAACTATAGACTACTTTCTAGGCGTGGATGGTTTAAATATTACTCTACTCCTGCTTTCCATGGTCATTTTAATTGTTGGTGTAATAGCTTCTTGGAATATTCAAAAACATACAAAAGCCTATTTTGCGCTATACTTATCGTTGAGCACGCTCATCATAGGTAGTTTTATAGCACTAGACTTGCTGTTGTTTTATTTTTTCTTCGAAATTATACTGCTCCCCATGTATTTTCTTATTGGCATTTGGGGGGGGACTAAGCGAGCGTATGCGGCCATCAAATTCTTTTTATACACCTTACTGGGTACTATCTTCCTCTTGATGACGATCATCGGGCTAAGTTTATCTGTGTATGACCCAGTAGGTACAGGGATCAATATAGGCGTTATTGCTCCAGGAGAAACGCCTAGTGCTGAAAAAGTAGCGACTGTACAAGCGATGGTGCAAGCGAATCAGGTAGCACCAGAGAATGTTGTGCACTCTTTTAGTCTGATGCTCATGACAGATGCTGCCAATTTCGTTCCTGGTACTACCTTGAGTCTTGTAGATGGGAAAACTATTGGGGGACAGCCTGGACGTCTTATCGCCTTTCTTTGTTTGACGATAGGTTTTTTGATCAAGCTACCAGCCATTCCTTTTCATACATGGCTACCTGATGCCCACGTAGAAGCACCCACGCCTATTTCCATACTCTTGGCAGCCATTCTTTTGAAAATAGGAGGCTACGGGTTCATTCGAACGGCCTATAGTATTTTTCCAGAAGGGGCTATTCACTATGGTTTTTGGATAGGTATGCTTGGACTGTTCTCTATTATCTATGCTGCCCTTAATGCCCTTGCTATGCAAGATTTAAAAAGGATGATTGCTTATAGCTCTATCTTTCACATGGGCTTTGTCTTGCTAGGACTTGCCTCGTTGACGCACGAAGGGGTCAATGGTGCATTGTATCAAATGTTTAGCCATGGCCTTATCGCAGCCATGCTCTTTATAATCGTGGGTGTCATACATGATAGAACTAAAGACAGCATAATTGAAAATTACAGTGGGCTCGCTACCAAAATGCCCTACTATACGACCGTGGCAGTGATTGTCTTTTTTGCTACCTTTGGATTGCCTGGCTTTTCAGGGTTTATAGCAGAGCTTCTTGTTTTACTAGGCGCTTTTCGATCTGCCTCATTCAATGCATTTTTGCCAAGATGGGTAGCCATCGTAGCAACACTAAGTATTTTTTTGCAGGCTATTTATCTTCTGTGGACTATCCAAAGAATGTTTTGGGGGACTTTCTCGCTGCGCTATCAACAATGCAAGGATTCTTTGAGCGATCTAACTGCAAGAGAATACACTATGTTGGTGCCTTTATTGTTACTCATATTGATACTAGGCATTTTCCCTAGCTTACTCCTTGATATAATGAATCCTTTCGTCAACTACTTTGTTACCATGGTCAATGAAGTAGGAAGGCAAAACTTAGAGAAGATAGTACATTGATGTAAAGTATAACACTTACACTTTATCTTTTTCCCTATTTTTAGGGGGGGTAGGCAACGCAGAGAGCAACTGATCGATTCTTGAAGCATATTCTACGGAGTCATCTAAATAAAATCGCAACTCAGGTACTTTGCGTAGTTTCTTTCCTATCCTGTGCCCTAACAGCCCCCTCATCTTATTTTTATACTGTTCAACTTTAGTTAGTATTTTTGCTTTATCCTGTATGCCCATAACGCTCACATAGACTTTAGCGATACCCAAGTCAAGCGTTACCTCAACATGAGTAACAGTAATGAAGATCTCTCCAAATAAACTTTTTGTTTCTTTTAAGAAAACTTCTCCCAACGCTTTTTGGATCATACGGGCGACTTGTTGGGTTCTTACAGTCATAGCTTAACACTTCGCTTATTGTGCGTAAATATACGTAAGAATACTGAATAACTAGTCGCCCTTGCACATCCGGAAAGATTCCCTATTTTTAGGAAGTGTCCCCAAAAGAAGCTTTAAATTGAAAGTTATTCTATTAAGAAGCTCAAGGACTTGTGAAGGGCCGACTAGCTAAGTCTTAATGAAATTTATTTTTCATTGAATGATTGCCTTAACTATATATCAATAGGCCAAGTGACCTGGAAAGTACTTCTCAAGCAGTTTGAAACATATTTACGTTTAGAGCGTTCCTTCGCACCTAACTCGGTAGAAGCTTACATGGGCGACGTGATTAAACTACGACAATTTATAACGCTTTCCCAACACAACTTAAATCCCTTAGATGTTGAGCCTGCTCATATTGATGCTTTTTTAGCATATATCCATACACACAACCTATGTGCTAGCAGTCAAGCGCGCATACATGCTGCTTTAAAAGCTTTTTACAAGTTTCTTTTATTTGAAAACTATCTCGAGAAAGACCCCACAGCACTTATAGAAAGTCCTAAAATTGGTCGAAAACTTCCTGCTACTTTAGAAGTACATGAAATTGAGGCGCTTCTAGGTGCTATTGACCATACAACACCAGAAGGTATGCGTAACAGAGCTATATTGGAAACGTTATATAGCTCAGGCCTCCGTGTCTCTGAGCTAATCGAGTTAAAGCTTAGTAATTTATATTTTGATATTGGCTTTTTACGGGTGATTGGTAAAGGTAGTAAGGAACGCTTGGTGCCAATCGGAACAACTGCACTGAAGTATATTAAAATTTATGTAGACCAAATTCGATGCCAACTTACTGTACAAAAAGGGTTTGAAAAGTATGTTTTTTTAAATAGACGAGGAAGAAAGCTAACGCGGGTCATGATTTTTCTAATTATTAAAGAACTAGCACAAAAAATTGGACTAAAGAAGAAAATTAGCCCCCATACTTTCCGCCATTCCTTTGCTACGCACTTGATTGAGGGGGGAGCAGATCTCAGAGCAGTACAAGAAATGCTAGGGCATACGTCTATCACTACTACAGAAATTTATACGCACTTAGATCGGCATTATTTAAAGCAGATTGTCCAAGAATTTCATCCACGCAGTTGAAACAGTTATCGAGGGCTTCCTGGAAAATAGGTTTTGAATGGAAAAGCCAAGATGAACTTGATTTTCTTTGACAATAGGACTTACGCAAAACCAATCATAGAAATAGAAGGAGAACATAATTGTTAGTGCAAATTCAGTCATTGTCTACGCTCTTAATTATTCCAATACGGTGCTCAAAGAGGTCTATTGAGCCACTTTTTGACGGGGAAAGGCGTGTCTTCTACAGTCCCCTATCGAAACCAGGAACCAGGAACTCAGAACTAAAAAAATAGCACCATCGAGCATTATTAAGGGGCGACTAAGTATATTTACGGAAACGAATTTTCCATACGAAGCACACCCTATACGTTAAATTAATTGATATTAGAAAATGCCTACTATTCTTGATGGAAAAACAGCTGCTCAAGTTATTAAAGCGGAGATTGCACAAAAAGTGGAAGCGATAAAAGCTAGCAATAAAAAAATCCCTCATTTAGCTGCTATACTCATTGGTAATGATGCAGCGAGCCACACCTATGTGAAGAACAAAATACATACTTGTAAAGAAGTGGGATTTCAGTCTACACTTATTCAGTATGACGACCTTGGCGAAAGGGCCTTGTTAGAAATCATTGATACAGTGAATAAAAACGAAACGATCGATGGCCTGATTGTACAACTTCCTTTACCAGTGCATATTGACGTGCAAAACGTGGTTAATCACCTGAAGCCTGAAAAGGATGTCGATGGGTTTCACCCTTTTAATTATGGGAGAATGGCTTGCCAGTTACCTACTCATATACCAGCCACGCCGCTTGGTATTTTGGAATTATTAAAGCGCTATAAAATTAAAACTGCAGGACAATATTGTGTAATCGTAGGGAAGAGTCGTATTGTAGGAGCTCCTTTAAGTATTCTGATGAGTAGAGCAGGGTATCCTGGCAATGCTACGGTTACGCTTTGCGATAAGCTGACTAGAGATATAGGTATCTTTACGCGCAAAGCAGATATTTTGATTACTGCTATAGGTAAGCCAGGTCTTATCACTGCAGCGATGGTAAAGGAGGGTGTTGTGGTCATTGACGTAGGCATCACGCGTGTACCTGATACCACAAAAAAGGTTGGTTTTACCCTGAAGGGTGATGTAGACTTTGATAATGTAATGCCCAAGTGTAGCTATATTACGCCCGTCCCTGGTGGGGTAGGGCCTATGACTGTCACTTCTCTGTTGCTCAATACGCTTAGAGCGGCTCAGAAGAAGGTTTATAGTGAGTAACGTCAATGCTACATGTAGTATTGCATTTGTTTTAAGGAAGTGACGTTGCGGGGCTGCTACTTTCTATTGCTGCTCTGAGCTTAGTTTCTTGATAAAAAGCTCTGGCTAATTCATCCTTGTATATAGCAAGGCTTAAATGAGGCGTAGCTGCTGGACTATTCCACGTGATTGAAAAGCTAGGCGCATTGTCCCCTGCTTCTTTACTAGCGTTCTCTAAAAATGTTCGCAATACCTTTTCCATTCTGATCCCATAGGGCATTTCAACATTGGCATGACAAGGGCCTGGGGCAGGCTTAAATTCGTCATACCAGGTCTCGATCGTAGATTTTGTAGTAGGCCGCTGGTTGGTTCCTTGTGTAGTGTCTGTGTCGTTAATAAAGAATAAGTTTACTTGTTCTTTGAAGTTTTCTTTTAAACGCTCAGTTGCTTTATTATCCCATATAAACCTGATGGCATCTGCTTCTGTTAAATCTTCTTTCCTTTCCTTCCCTACTTTCTTAAGAAATTCTTCAAAAGATGCCTGCTCACTTTCTATTTTCGCTAGCTCATCTTCACGTAATTTCCTGAAGCCTCCTAGTAGGACTATGTTGTTACATTGTAAGGTTCCTTGCTCATACTGTGACACGAAATCTTCGAATCTTTCCTCCATCCTACCTGTAAAAGCCCCGAAAAGTAAGAAGTAGTCAGCTTGCACCGCCAAGGGAGGAATTTCGTCAACAAAGCCCATCTTTCTTAATAAATTTAGTGCTTCTTCCATTACTTCTTGCGCTGGCTTATCTCCTCCAAGATCTCTTCGTTCTAGTCCAGACCTTCTCAAAAAATTTTCTTGCATCGTTTGATTAATAGAGGCTACTGTTCCATCATGTTTAATGCCGAACAATTTTAGGAATGCTAAAAGATTTTCGTCTACCTCACCTTCTTCTTTAATTAAACTATACCCTTCTAGCGATGAGTGCACTGCCCCTTTGTAGGAGACTGTTATATGCACCTCTTTACATCCATTTGATCCTTCAGAAGGTATGGAATTTACTCGCTGACACGCTACTGCATTCCCACTAATGACAGTGATGAAGAGAATAAGTAGTCTATGGAATATATAATGTGTATTTTTTTTCATGGGTTTGGTTAAGCTTTTTTAGGGTGCTTGTAGAAAATTAGAACGCAATTTAAATAAAAACAAGCTTACTCTCAAACCTTTCCCCCAGCTCTCCTTAGTTGATCCATAAAAGACGAAATGGCTGTCCTGAGTTTGCAACTCAGGACCCTTCATAGCCCTAATTTGCAGAGCAATCAGTGATAGTTCATGGCAGCAGTAGGTTATAAAATTTAGAGACAAGGAAGGCATTCATGAGGGCGATCAGGGAAAATCCATCAGAAAGCTGCAAAGATTGGATGCTCGCTATTTTCAACAAGCTGGGAGCAAGCCAGCAGGAACAAGCAGTAGCAATTTTGGCGTCAGGACAACCAGCCAAAAGAGCTATTCACGCAGGAGTTTATCCAACAAAAGATAGTTGGAAATAGAATGGTTGGATGAGAAGTCCTGAGTTACAAACTCAGGACAGCGTGGGGGCTTAGGCGGCTGCCCCTTGCCTTTGGAGTAGAAGCTGTCAAACGCTTTTTCAAAGGCACTCCAGTCTATTGGGTCTGCTAGGACCTTCAAGGGGTTTATAGTAAGTGCCTAATTACTTCGTCTAGCCTAGCAAAAGGCTTTATATTGATAGAAAAATCTCGCTTATGCATTCCCTTTTGGCTGTATTTAGAAATGAAAATTTCTTGAAATCCTAGCTTTTCTGCTTCAGCAATACGACTTTCAATACGATTGCCTCCTCTTACTTCTCCTCCCAGGCCTACTTCTGCGGCAAAGCAACTGTGTTGCGGAATAGATACATCTTTGAAAGAAGAAACAATAGCTAGGCATACAGCCAAGTCAAGCGTAGGATCTTCCACCTTGAGCCCCCCTGCTATGTTCAAAAATATATCTTGTACCGCCAAACGAAAGCTTGCTCTCTTTTCTAAGACGGCCAATAGCATATTGAGCCGCTTTACATCAAAGCCTGTAGCGCTTCGTTGCGGTGTCCCATACGTAGCTGGACTGACTAGTGCTTGGATCTCAATTAATAGCGGACGATTCCCCTCTAAAGAAGCACCAATAGCTATCCCACTCAAATTATCCTCTCGTTGCGAAATAAGTATCTCAGAGGGGTTAGCAACTTCTCTCAACCCATTACCTTGCATTTCATAGATACCTAACTCAGCCGTAGAGCCAAATCGATTCTTGATCGTTCGTAGTATCCGATACGTTAAGTGACGATCTCCTTCAAATTGTAACACCGTATCTACCATATGTTCCAATACCTTGGGACCCGCCAACGTCCCCTCTTTAGTAATATGGCCAATTAAAAAAACAGGCGTCCCTGTTGACTTTGCATAGCGAATAAGCGCTGTGGTACAAGTCCTGATCTGAGCAATACTACCCACAGCTGATTCAACGTACGTTGTATGGAGCGTCTGAATGGAGTCTATGATGAGTACCGTTGGCTGAAGCTGAGTAACTTGCTGAAAGATGTTGTGGATAGAAGTTTCATTAAGAATATAACAATTCTTTGACTTTTGCTCCATCCTTGCTGCACGCATTTTAATTTGCCTTTCACTCTCTTCGCCAGAAACATATAACACTTTTTTATCAGATAGAGATAATGCTATTTGTAACAATAAAGTAGACTTACCAATACCTGGTTCACCTCCTATTAAGACGAGGGAACCTTGCACAATGCCTCCCCCTAACACACGATTGAACTCTTGGTCTTTGCATAAGATACGGCCTTTTTCTTCGTAGGGGATGGCTGTCAGTTGTCTAGGCTTATTAGTGATCAAGCCACCCGCCCCATTGTCAGTAGCTTGCCACGGTGTCTGTTTTTGAATAACTTCTTCGACAATCGTATTCCACTCTTGACAAGCGTTACACTTCCCTTGCCATTTGCTGTACTGTGCACCACAGTGTTGACAGAAGTAGGTTGTTTTTAGTTTTTCCAAATAAAGGCTATTTTTCAGTAACTATACTTGACAAGCATCTTCTGTGTAAATCTAGCAATTTTATAAATAAAATCGATATCGAAAAAATTTCAATGAGGTATTTCAATGATCAGTAGACGACAACCTGGCTAAGCTTATCAAGTAAACTTGTGTATTGTTAAGCCACTATAATAGTCAGCCCTTAACAAGTATTCAATACGGTGTTTTTACACTTGAAATGACTACCTTAGCTCACAAAAACTCATGTATAGCGTAGCAATATTGGCAAAAAAAACTTTAGGGCACTCCAAAACCTGGCAAAAATAGCATGTATGCTCGGTAAAGCACCTCATCAAGACCCATGAGAGGCGTGTTTTCTACAGTTCCCTATCGGAACTCGGAACTCAGAACTCGGAACCCAGAACTCGGAACCCAGAACTCGGAACCCGGAACCCAGAACTCGGAACCCGGAACTCGGAACCCAGAACCCGGAACCCAGAACCCAGAACTCGGAACCCGGAACTCGGAACCCAGAACTCGGAACTCGGAACCCAGAACTCGGAACCCAGAACCCAGAACTCGGAACCCAGAACCCGGAACTCGGAACTAAAAAAACAGTACCATCGAGCATTATGAAGGGGCAACTATAATAAATTTTTAAAGGATGATCCTACCATTTTATAAGTATCAAGGCACGGGTAATGACTTTATCATGATTGATAATAGGATGTTGCGAGATTATTCAAATACACTCATCTCAAAACTATGCGATCGCAGATACGGCATAGGCGCTGATGGGCTGATACTAATTCAAAATCATGATAAATATGACTTTGAAATGATCTATCACAATGCAGATGGTAGCCAGAGCTTATGTGGCAATGGTAGTAGATGTGCTGTTCATTTTGCACAATATTTGGGCATTATTGATCATAAAACACATTTTTTAACGATAGATGGACCGCATGAAGCATCTATAGAAGATGATTTAATTCATCTAAAAATGAACAATGTCTCTGAAATACAAATCATCAATAACGACTTCTTCCTCTATACAGGTGCTCCTCATTATATAAAATTTATTGATAATTTAAAAAATTTAGATGTATATAAAGAAGGGAAAGCCTTAAGGTATAGCAAGGCATTTCAAAAAGAAGGCACAAATGTTAGCTTTGTAGAAAGAAAGAAAGGAGGTATGCTTTTTGTTAGAACTTATGAAAGAGGAGTCGAAGATGAAACACACTCCTGTGGAACAGGCGCAACAGCAGTGGCCTTAGCAGCATCAACGAAAGGATGGGAAAGTCCTGTAGACATTAAAACTAAAGGGGGGAAATTGAAAGTGTATTTTGAATCAGATGGTGCTAATAAGTTTAGAAATATTTATTTGATGGGTCCAGCAGTCATGGTGTTTAAAGGTGAAATAGAAATTTGAAGAAAAAGGGAGCTACCTTATTAGGCAAGTCCAACAAGGATAATCGCCATAGTGTTTACCTTTCAAAGTAGGGGAGGAATATTGTTAAGCTTAAGAAATTAAAACTACATGCTAGATTTTATTACAGAAGGAATTGCTAAGCTGTTTGGCACTAAATCGGAACGAGATTTAAAGGTGCTCTTTCCGTATGTTGAACAGATTAATACAGTGTTGGAGCAACTCAAAGCGTTAAGCAATGATGCGTTAAGGAGCAAGACAAAGTCCCTCAAGCAACACATTCAAGATCAATTAAAAGACATTGACGATCAAATTAAGTCTTTACGGCAACAATCAGAGAACAATCCCGACCTGGAAATCGACCAGAAAGAAGCGCTATTCAGTCAGATAGATCAATTAAAAAAGACTTATAATGAACGCTTGGAGGAGGTGCTTACAAGTAGCTTACCAGAAGCTTTTGCTATTGTTAAAGAAACAGCCCGCAGATTTAAGGAAAACGAAGAACTAGTTGTCACAGCCGATGAGTATGACAAAGTGCTCGCTACGCAAACTGATTATGTAAAAATCAAAGGAGATAAAGCCATCTGGTATAATCAATGGGAGGCCGCAGGCAATAAGGTCACCTGGGATATGGTTCACTACGATGTACAGTTGGTAGGAGGCGTCATCTTACATCAAGGAAAAATTGCTGAAATGGCCACAGGGGAAGGAAAAACCCTTGTAGCAACGCTCCCTGCTTTCTTGAATGCACTAGGAGGGAAAGGCGTACATATCATCACGGTAAACGACTACCTAGCAAGAAGAGATGCAGCATGGATGGGACCTATTTATCAATTCCATGGTTTAAAGGTAGATTGCCTTGATAAATACACTCCCCACTCGCCAGAAAGGAAGGAAGCCTACTTAGCAGATATCACGTATGGTACCAATAATGAATTTGGCTTTGATTATCTACGCGATAACATGGCTGTAACCCCCAATGAGCTTGTACAGCGAGAACACCATTTTGCGATGGTAGATGAAGTAGACTCGGTCCTTATCGACGATGCAAGGACGCCGCTCATCATCTCGGGTCCTGTTGCTAAAGGGGATGAGCATGAATATTATGAATTCAAGCCTAGGATTCAAAAACTCTACGAAGCGCAAAAAAAACTCATCACACAGTTTCTCCAAGAAGCTAAGAAAAAGCTTAGTGAAAGTAATGAAAAAGAAGGAGGCCTCTCCCTTTTCAGAGCTTACAGAGGGCTTCCTAAACATAAGCCCCTTATTAAATATTTGAGCGAAAGAGGTATCAAGCAAATTTTACAAAAAACAGAAAATTATTACCTGCAAGATAATGCCAAAATGATGCCTGAAGCAGATGAGCCGCTGTTATTTACTATAGACGAAAAAAGCAATACTATAGAACTTACTGATAAAGGGATAGAGTACATTACAAATGAAGGCGAAGATCTCAATTTCTTTGTATTGCCTGATATAGGCGTTGAGGTTGCCCAAATAGAGAATAACCAGCAACTGCGTGATCAAGAAAAGTTGCAAAAAAAAGATGGCCTTATCAAAGATTATACTATCAAAGCCCAAAGAATTCATACAGTTAACCAGCTTTTAAGAGCGTATACGCTCTTTGAAAAGGACGTTGAATACATCATTGCTGACAGAAAGGTAAAAATAGTAGATGAACAAACGGGTAGGATCCTAGAAGGCAGAAGATATTCAGAGGGTTTACATCAAGCTATCGAAGCAAAAGAGAATGTAAAAATAGAAAAGGCTACCCAAACCTACGCTACAATTACGCTACAGAATTACTTTCGTATGTACCATAAGTTGGCTGGTATGACAGGTACTGCGGAGACTGAAGCAAGTGAGTTTTGGGAAATTTACAAGCTCGATGTAGTAGTAGCACCTACCCATAAGCCTGTTGTTCGAGAAGATAGAGAAGATAAAGTGTATAGAACAGTACGTG
>JAKSDE010000071.1 GCA_022360235.1 Cytophagales bacterium | reverse complement strand
CATTTCCATGCATCAGGAAGCATAACAATATACGGCTGCCCAACCGTATTCACTTGAATGACAGCTATTCGAAGAGCCGAAGCAAGGTTTTGTGCTGCATGACGAACGACGACAAAAAAAAATTGTTTTGAAACCGACATCTCCTTCGCCAACATTTCTGGTGATCCCACGTTCGAGCCGGACGTCAAAGGCATGTGACCACCAATGAACACACACATATTTGTGATAAGGAACAGCAGCAGCTCAACTCTGGACTACTTAAAGCATTGCATTGCATTGTTCGATGTTGCGGTCCTCGTTTGCGCTTACTGGAAATGATGTTGTGCTTTTTGTGGCTGGGTAACGTCGCCCCCAAGGCCGTATTGCAGCTGATAACAGTGCCAATCATTCCCTGGATGCCTTATCCCATTCGAATATCCCCCATGTGCTTGTCAGCAAGACCACCAACAGAGCCGATCGGCTCCCTTAGATTCGCTCGAAGCTTTGGGGCCACAACGATGGGGGATTCAACAAGCTGCCGTCCCTTCTGAGTTTGCTCTCTGATTTGGTCATACCACTTTGCAGCCCTATATTCATGCAAGTGCATGTCCTGGTGATTTTGGGAAAACCATGCACACAGGTCAGGGAGGAGGTATGGCACCTTCATCTGATGAAGCTTACGCTCAGGCTTCCTTTCCTTGCTGCCCCCGAAACCCCGAAATGGGGCTGCAGCTGTTGGGCAAACTGGGGCTTCAAGTGATAGGGCGTAAGGCGAGAAGAGCTAAACTGTTGTGGCTTGCATTGCATGGAGTGACAATTGATCAATTCCCCCTCCCCCCCCCCGACCACAGTTTCAGTCAAATTTGAATATGCAACTTTTGTCCCCATCAAATTTTGATATGTTGAAGCCGTTAGACAAGTTGTTTTGATGAATTTTGACAATGTGCACTTGTTATAATAGATGACTGAACATGCCAAAATGCAAATTTTGGTCATGGGGTTTCCTGGCAATTCATGGAACGATGGTGAAAAAACTGCACTCCCAGTGCTGTTTTTACTCCAAGCACCAGGTACTTTTCCATGACACCAACAGACTCGGGTGAACAACGTAGTAAATGAACTTATTGAAAGAGCATCATTGTCATATAAGTACCCCTGCAAAAGGTTTCCTGTGAATATAGACTGCTGCTTCTGCTGCTTCTGCCGCAAGGCTGCAACTATATTGATGTGGCCCTCATGTTTCTGGCCCTCGGTTTAACGATCCAGGCTGCACGGGAGAAAATAAATCCATGACGCCGAGCATCGGACGTCCGAAAAGACGCCCTCTATCCTTGTGCTGTGAGTTTGCAGCTCTTTTTCAGACTTTAATGGTCGAAGCACGGCGACGATTAGAAGTGGAAACAGACGTCAGTGGTTCAGGTTTGTACAGCCCTTGTAGCATTACAAGGATATTCCGAGAACACAT
>JAKSDE010000072.1 GCA_022360235.1 Cytophagales bacterium | reverse complement strand
TTCTGAGTTCTGGGTTCGGAGTTCTGAGTTCCGGGTTCTGAGTTCTGAGTTCCGGGTTCGGAGTTCTGAGTTCCGGATTCTGAGTTCTGAGTTCCGGGTTCTGAGTTAGGGGGTAACTTTCTTAAATCAACAGGTACGACACTAGATATTCCCTGTTCAGCCATGGTAATTCCATAAATAACATCTACAAAAGACATTGTACGTTTATTGTGCGTAACAATAATAAATTGCGCATTTTGAGAAAATTCTTTGATGATTTTACTAAATTTATCAACATTGACATCATCTAGGGGAGCATCTACTTCATCGAGAATACAAAAGGGAGCAGGCTTAAGTAGGTAAATAGCAAAAAGTAAGGCAATAGCTGTGAGGGCTTTCTCTCCGCCTGAAAGCTGATTGATCGTTAAAGGCCTTTTTCCCTTGGGTTTAGCAATCACTTCGATCGTAGATTCTAAAGGATTATTCGTATCTACTATGCTTAAATCACAATCATCTTCTTCTGTGAAAAGAGACCGGAATACCTTGATGAAGTTGGCTTTGATCTTCTCAAAAGCAGCGAGGAAATTTTCTTTAGCTACTTTATCTATCTCGTCAATGGTCTTTATCAATGATTTCTTCGCTTTTTCAAAGTCTTCTTTTTGGGTAGTTATAAAGTCATAACGCTCCTTAGCTTCTCTGTAAGCCTCAATAGCTACCGGATTGATGGGACCTAGTTTTTCTAGCTTTTCTTTTATAGTAGTAGCTCGCTTTTCCAACGTATGCTGATCTTCGACTAGCTGCGTGTCTTGGGCAAGCAACGTCTCTGCCGCTAGGCTGAACGTTACAGAAAGACGTTCTTGAATAGCAGCTAGTTCAAGCTTAATAGCATTCTCTTTATTTTGTAACGCCATCAACAGCGTGTCTGTATGCGTTCGACGCTTCTGCGCCTCTTGTTGCTCTTTTTCTAGTGCTTCAATGTTACCCCGTTCTTGGTAGTAATCTCTTTCTGCTAAAGTAATCTCATGTGCTAACACTTCTTTTTTTTTATACATGGCTACGACCTCTGCTTCCTCCTCCTCTAGCGCTTTCAGCAACGTTGCCAGATCATTTTTCTGTGCTTTTACTTGCCCCTGGTTTTGTAGTAGTTTATTTTTCGTCTTTTCTAATGCACTTTGTTTAAAATCGACTTCTTTTAGGAGACCTTCTAGTCGCGTTTTTTGTTGATGTAGCTGAATGTTTTGCTCATTATATAAAGCTTGCTGTTGGTTAAGCGCCTCACTTTTTTGCTGCCATGCTTCCTGTATTTCTTTTAACGCTATAACTTTCTCTTCCCAACTTTCTTGATGCGCGTCAACGTCTTGTTGGTGTAAATTGCTCGCTTCTTCAGCAGCTACTAGCTGTGCTTCCACGGCCTTCTCTCGCGATGCATAATCACGAAGTATTTCTCCAAGCTGTTCTTTCTTAGTAGTGTGAGCAACTAATGTTTGTTGCATCTTGTTAATTTCTTTTTGAAGCTGTTCGATATGATTTTGCGGATCATCTGCTTTTAGCTTGGCGTACTGCTGTTGTGCATCTTTCAAAGCTTGCTCCGCTTTTGTTTGCTTTTTACGCAAGTGACTTATTTCTCTATCCAGCTTTTCTAGTAGCTTCTTTCTTCCCATCTTTTTATTGTCAAACAAGCCAATACTCCCTCCTGAAACACTGTAGGCTCTTTTTGTTAGCTTACCATCGTTTGTAAGGAAAATAAGTTCTTTGCCTTGCGGTAGAGGGATGTTCTCATGGAGAATGTATACTCGGTCGAGTACATAGGTTAGTAGCTTTTTATATTGCTCTTCACACTTCACTACTTCTAAAGCGGGAATCGCGTAGTCTAGCCTTTGTAGGGGAGCAGGACGATAATGTTCAAAATCCTCCAGAATAAAAAAGTTGGCTTTTCCTTTTTTTGTTTCATGTAAAAGTTCAATGGCATCATAAGCTTGGTGCGTATGGGTTACTACATAGTAATTCAGGTAAGTATCTAGGTAGTTTTCAATACAGGTACTGTAAGCGTCTCCACAAGTAAGTATATCACACAGCAAGGGGGCCTCTTTCAGGTTTCGACTGTGTTGTTTGAGGTATTTGATAGCTTCTGGAAAACCCTCTAAGTTGTCGATCATAGATTGAATGAGCGCAAACTTGTTTTGGCGAGCTTCTAGTGCTACATGCGTCTCTCTAAGCGTATCTTTAGTAAGTTCGATATGCTGATGGGCTTCATTAATCGCTCTCTCCCATTGTTGTTGTTGCTTTTTGCGGGCTTCTAACATGCTCGTACTTGTTTGAAGCGTCTCCTGAAGTGGGTTTACTGCTTCCTCAAGCTGCAAGAAATGGGTAGTTTTCTCTGAACTATCTGCCTTGAGCTTTGCTAAAGTCTGCTTGAAGTTATTACATTCTACGCGCTTGATTTCCAGGGCCTTATTTTTCTGATATATTATATCCTTGTGTTTATTGTAAGCAGCCGTTGCCTCATCAAGCGCTGTTTTGAGCTGGTATACCTGTTGGTTCAACGCCTTATGCGTCTGTGCAAATGTATGTAGCTTCTTTTCTTGATGGTCTATAGTTGCTTTTAACGTAGCAGCTTCTTGTTGGCATTGTTGTATGTTTTCTCCCTCTGTTTCTATTATCTGCCTCTCTTCTATCACCTGCTTCTCTAGGTTCTGTATACTGTTTTGTAGGTAGTGGCGTTGTTCGTTTTTTACTTTTCTTTCACTTTCTAGTTGTTGAATCTCTCCGACATAGGCATTGAACTTCTTTTGACGAGTAGCCAGTGTTTTTTCTTTGCTTGTCAACCTTGCTTTAGCTTGTGCGATAGCGGCTTCTTTTTCTGTTAACGTCTTTGTAAGCGCTAATTTTTTATCTGCCTCTTCATCCATTTGCGCTTGTACGCTTACTAACTTCTCATTATGAATAGAAACAGTCTTTTGCGCTAAAGCAATACTTACTTGCTTATATTCTTCTTTCAGTTGGTGGTGCTTTTGTGCTTGCTTGGTTTGTTTTTCCAGGCTCTTCAAATTCTGTTCGATCTCAAACAAGAGATCTTCTACCCTTGTCAGGTTGGCACCAGCGTCTTCCAACTTTCGAAAGGTCTCTTTTTTTCTAGCTTTGAATTTAGCAATGCCAGCAGCCTCTTCGAATAAACCTCTTCTAGCGTTATTCTTATCATGTAAGAGGTCATCTACCTTTTTCAGTTCAATAATCGCGTAGCTATCAGAGGATATACCTGTATCTAAGAATAAGTCTGTAATATCTTTCAGACGACAGGGTACGCTATTGAGTTGGTACTCACCCTCCCCAGAACGATAATAACGACGCGTAACAGTCACCTGCGAGTAAGCAGTAGGTAAGATGTTTTTAGTATTATTAAAGCACACAGCTACTTCGGCTAGGTGGGTAGGCTTTCGGTGCTTGGTACCATTGAAGATAACATTTTCCATTTTTTCGGAGCGTAAGTTGGTGATCTTCTGCTCTCCCAACACCCAACGAATGGCATCTACAATGTTTGATTTGCCGCAGCCATTAGGTCCTACAATGCCTGTAATGCCTTTATCAAAATTGATGACTACCTTGTTGCCAAAACTTTTGAATCCCTTTATCTCAAGCTTACTTAGTTCCATATAGCTTATTGGCTTTGAAGCTAAAGCAAAATTAATATTATT
>JAKSDE010000109.1 GCA_022360235.1 Cytophagales bacterium | reverse complement strand
ACAAGGGGAAGGTTCTTATGCCGAGTTTGTGATGGAATTTCCGCTGGTCGACGAGGCAAAGAAAGTGTTGGGGGTAGCTGGTTCTTAGGTCGTGTTGACATTTACTTTAACCATATTGCGTATTGAGGTAGTACTGTCTTTATTTCATTGGGTGTTATTTGCTATCTTTGTTGCTAGGCACTAGTTCTTACACAACCAGGAAACAGGTCCATGAGAATACCTTGATTATCATCTTAAAAAATCTTGCATATGAACGATTTTTGTCACCTACACTGTCACACCCAATATTCCTTATTAGACGGAACAGCAAAAATCAAAAACTTGCTAGGGAAGACAAAACAGCTGGGTATGCAAGCGCTTGCTATTACCGATCATGGAAATATGTTTGGGGTGCCGCACTTTGTCGCTACTGCGAAAAAGGAGGGTATTAAGCCTATCATTGGCTGTGAGTTTTACATTGCCCCAGACATGCATGACCACAAGGATAAAACACGCTACCACCAGATCCTACTCGCAAAAAATGAAGTGGGCTATAAAAACTTAACCCATCTGTGCTCTTTGGGCTTTTTAGAGGGCTATTACTATAAACCTAGAATTGATAAAAAACTTATCAAGCAGCATACAGAAGGCCTCATTGCCACTACTTGCTGTCTAGCAGGAGAAATACCGCAAGCAATTGTAAAAAAAGGGGAAAAAGAAGCTGAAAAACGCTTTCTAGAATGGCTAAGCATTTTTGAAGATGACTATTACATAGAATTACAACGACATGGTATTAAAGAGCAGGATATATGTAACGAAGTACTACTGAAGTGGGCTAAAAAGCACAATGTAAAAGTTATTGCTACCAACGATACACATTATATAGAGCAGAAAGATAGCACAGCACAGGATATTTTTTTGTGTCTACAAACAGGGAGGGATTATGATGACCCCAACAGAATGCGTTTTGAGAATGATCAGTTTTTTTTGAAATCTCCGCAAGCAATGGCTGAACTCTTTAAAGATGTCCCAGAAGCCATCGAAAATACGCTAGCCATAGTAGATAAGATCGACACCCCCTCGCTAGAAAGGGATGTACTCCTTCCAATTTTTCAACTCCCCCAAGGCTTTACAAATCAGAACACGTACTTAAAACATCTTGCTTTTGAAGGCGCTAAGAAGAAATATGGAACGATTACAGAGGAGCTAACAAAACGCCTTAATTATGAATTAGACATTATTCAGTCAACAGGCTTCCCAGGCTACTTTTTGATTGTGCAAGACTTGATTAGCGCTGCCAGAAAGCTCGGTGTTGTTGTAGGGCCGGGCAGAGGTTCTTCAGCAGGATCGGTCGTAGCTTATTGCATTGGTATCACCAATATTGACCCTATCAAATACAACTTACTTTTTGAACGGTTCCTTAATCCTGAGCGAGTCTCTATGCCCGATATTGATATCGATTTTGATGATGAAGGACGCCAAAAGGTGATTGACTATGTGGTTGAAAAATATGGCAGAAACCAAGTAGCTCAAATCGTTACCTTTGGCAGTATGGCAGCTAAGTCTTCCATCCGAGATGTGGCACGCGTTTTAGGCGTTCCGCTCGATCGAGCCAATTATATAGCTAAACTGGTGCCAGAAAAGCTAGGTACTACGTTAGCACAGGCCTTTGCAGAGGTTCCAGCGCTAGCAGCACTGAAAAAAAACGTAGAATCGTCTGAAGCCAAAGTACTTTCCTTAGCAGAAACGATGGAAGGCTCTGTTAGACATACGGGAATTCATGCTGCTGGTGTGATCATAGCGCCCAATAACTTGCTGGACTACATCCCTGTCAAAACAGATAAAGATGCAGACTTGTTTGTCACACAGTATGACGGATCAGTCGTAGAACAAGTAGGCATGCTGAAAATGGACTTTCTGGGCCTAAAAACCCTGACCATCATCAAAGATGCGCAGGCACTTATTCAAAAAAACTATGGTAAAGCTATCTCTATTGATACCATCCCTTTAGATGATGAAAAAACTTTCGAGTTATACCAAAGAGGAGATACAATAGCTACTTTTCAGTTCGAGTCAGAGGGCATGCGGCAGTGGTTGATAAAACTGAAGCCTACTAATATCAAAGATCTAATTGCTATGAATGCCCTTTATAGACCCGGGCCGATGCAATTCATTCCTAATTTTATTGCACGTAAGCATGGTCAAGAGAAAATCGAATACTCCCATCCTTTGCTAGAAGACATTTTGAGAAATACCTATGGAATTATGGTTTACCAAGAGCAGATTATGCAGACAGCCCAGATTATGGCTGGCTACACCTTAGGCGAAGCAGATCTTCTTCGTAAAGCCATGGGGAAGAAGGAAATAGATAAAATGGCAAAACAGCGTAAAGTGTTTGTGCAAGGCGCTATTCGAAAACACGACATCTCCAAAGAAAAGGCTACAGAAATTTTTGAGGTGATGGAAAAATTTGCACAGTATGGCTTTCCCAAAGCACATGCTACGGCTTACTCTATGATTGCCTATCAAACAGCCTATCTAAAAGCCCATTATCCTGCTGAATATATGGCGTCGGTACTTACACATAACCAAAATAACATCGATAAGATTTCTTTTTTTATGGATGAGTGTAAGCACCAAGGCATTGAAGTATTAGGCCCTGATATCAACGAAAGTCAGTCAACTTTTGATGTGAATCAAGCAAAGCAGATTCGATTTGGGTTGAGTGCCATCAAAGGCACAGGCGAGGCAGCAGTAGGCGTCATTATTTCAGAAAAGAAGCAAGGAGGTGCTTTCAAAAACATATTCGATTTTGTAGAAAGAGTAAATTTAAAGACTGTCAACAAAAAGACGCTCGAAAGCTTAGCCATGGCTGGCGCCTTTGATAGCTTCAAAGACTATCATCGAAGACAATACTTATTCACAGAAAATGGGGAACAAAGTTTTATCGAAAAGGCTATGCACTATGGTAATCAAGTGAATAAAGAGAAGAATGCAGCCCAACAGTCGCTATTTGCTATGGAACCAGGCTCCCATTATGTGCAAAAGCCTAAGGCACCAGTGTGCGAACCTTATGCAGAATTAGAAAAGTTAAAAATAGAAAAAGAAATAGTAGGCTTTTATATTTCAGGGCATCCACTAGATCAGTTCAAAGTGGAAATTGAAAACTTCTGCAATTGCCATACGCAAAATGCATTAGCATTTAAAAACAAAGAAGTATACCTAGCTGGTATTGTGACAGAATATACCTCCAGGCAAAGCAAAAACGGGAAACCTTTTGCTTTGTTTACCATAGAAGATTATGAAGGCACCTTAGATTTGGCGCTATTTGGAGAATATTTTCGTAAAAATCAGCATATGCTACATAAAGGAGAGTTCTTATATATCACGGGGAGGGTAGTAGAAAGATTTAACCAAAAAGATGTATGGGAACTAAGGCCTCAAAAAATTCAACTACTCAGTGAAGTCAGAGAAAAGATGGGTAAAACCTTGAAGATCATGGTGCCCGTTGAAAAAATTGATAACGATTTTGTTAATCAACTTGAAGAAGTTGTCACGCATCATCCTGGTAAGTGTAGTTTGAAGGTTGCTGTTATTGCCAATAAGGAAGGCATACATATAGAAGTATCTTCTAGAGACTATCAAGTAAATCCTGCGAATGAATTCTTTCAAAGGCTTGATCAGATTGAAAAGCTCAAATACACCCTCCAGTAGCTATACTTGCTAGTATTGACTTTCTTTTTTATAATCTTTACTAGAGAGCTCTTCTGTACAGTAGGAGAAGAGAAGCAAAATTTTATTAAATTTCGACACTAAATTATAAGTCAATAAATCAATAAGTTATGCAAACAATGCCTTTAGAAATTACAGATACTAACTTTGAGGAAGTTATCCAAAACGATAAACCTGTATTGGTTGACTTTTGGGCAGTATGGTGTACCCCTTGTCAGATGATCACTCCTATTATTGAAGAATTAGCTAGCGAGTATGAGGGGAAAGCAGTGATTGGTAAAGTAAATGTTGACAATTATCCTAATTTACCTCCCAAGCATGGCATCAGAAGTATTCCTACCTTGATGATTTTTAAGAAGGGAGAATTGATAGATAAAATAGTGGGCGCCGTTCCCAAAGGTGAAATTACCAAAAAGCTGGAAGCATACTGCTAGGGTGAAAAATTAGCTGCTAATAAACGGCGTAAAATAATAGCAGGAGGCATCAGAAAAGAAGGGAGTGTATCAGGGGATCCAGTTTCATGGATAGAAGAGGCAGCCAATCTTCTGATGACAGCTGTAACGTCGAGGGGAACGATGCTGTCGATTATCGAAAAGAAATGATCAAGAATTCGAAGGAAAAAATAAGAAAATAGAATAACACATTTAAGCCACTCACATTAATTCGTCGGCCCTTAACAAGTATTAAATACGGTGTT
>JAKSDE010000073.1 GCA_022360235.1 Cytophagales bacterium | reverse complement strand
GATCTAAAGAATTTCTTTGGTTCAGCGGATCACGAGAAGATTATGACTCTACTCAGACAACGGATAGCAGCTGGTAAGGTTCTAGATCTAATCGAGAGCCTACTAGAAGCAGGATGTATGGTAGGGAATAGCCCTATTTTGAGGATAGGGGAGTTCCCCAGGGTGGTAGCTTATCACCCCTGATAAGCAATATTCTTTTAACTCCGTTTGATTGGGAGATGCGTTGTAAAGGGTATCGATTAACGAGCTATTCCGACGATTGGGTGATTCCCTGTCGCCCAAGGAATGAGGCGGAATCGTCCCTACGACATGCGGAAAAAGTTGTTAAGAAGCTAGGAGTAGAGCTTCACTCAAAGAAGAGGCGTATAGTGCATGTAGACAGAGGCTTTGAGTTTCTTGGAAACAAGATCAAGCGAGGTTCTCGTCCATTGAGCTTGTCAGCGGACAAGATTAAGGGCAAGACTGGTGGCGGTCGGCTTTATGCCTATCCCACCCAGAAGTCGATCACCCACTTCAAGGATCAAATCCGTCAACATACGCAACGTAATACCCCTAGGTCTAGTGAAGAGCTAGTAGGGTTGCTCAATCCGATCATTCGAGGATGGGGCAACTATTATAAGAAAGCCCATGTTGGCAGTCTGTTCAAACAACTCGGATCATGGATAGTAAGGCGAATCCAGTCCCCTCGCTCCAAGAAGTGTCGAAATACGGGTTGGAAGGAGATGGCAGCCTCCATGCTCTATGAAGAGTTGGGACTTGTAAATCTCATCAGGCTAATTCCTTCTATTTCTCGGGGCCAGCCGCTTTGTGAAAGCGGTATGCTGGAAAACCGCCCGTACCGTTTGGGAGGCGGACGGAGGCTAGCCCTTAAGTGGGCGCCTCCTCCGACCCGACAGTGTGGAAGCGAGGTAAGGCTCGTGGAGCCAAGGGGCCCTACTGTTAATATTCTTTCAACAAAACGGGAGGTAAGGATGGCATGATAAAACCATCCATAAATTACAAGAGCTGAGAAGAAAGATATACCCCAAAGGGAAGGCTGAATATTTCGGCTTGGGCAGATGGAGTAGAGTGTGGCAGTACCAAAGACAGGTTTTGCCCGCGAGGTACTCCCCATTCTCGAAAGTCCCCCAAGAAGACAGGTCTCCTAAACTTTGGTAAGAAGTTAGCAGGTAAGCGTCGTGTGGGAAAACCACAAACTGCGTTTGACTTTTATGGTCAAGGCTGAGTCCGTATTTATTCATGAATTAACTAGGGTGGATTAAATGTATTATTCTATAAATAAAAATTCATAACACGCATGCTATTTCCCTCTTACGTAACATTAGACAAGCTGAATACTATCAACAAAGGCAATTTAGCAGGCCATTTAGGCATTGAATATATTGATATAGGTCCAGACTATTTAAGGGGTAGAATGCCAGTAAACGAAAAAACAAAACAACCTTTGGGCTTACTCCATGGTGGTGCTTCTGCAGCATTTGCTGAGACGATGGGGAGTGTAGCTGCGAACGCTGTGGTAGATCAAAACAAATTTTACTGTGTAGGTATTGAAATTAATGCTAACCATGTTCGAAGGGTCACGGATAGCTATGTATATGCCGTTACCAAACCTGCGCATATTGGTAGGACAACCCACGTGTGGGAGATTCGAATTACTAACGAAAAAAAACAGTTAGTGTGTACGAGCCGCTTAACAGTAGCTGTTATCGAAAGAAAGGAATGAATGCCTTTGTAGAAAAGTTTGCAGGGGAAGCATTAATACAAGCATTGACTGCCTTATAAAGTGTCATTGACCAGAGCTCTCTAAAATTCCTGAAAAAAAGTCAACCTCGAAAGCAACCAAGACTTGGATAGTTAACTATGTGTAGCTATTACAACGTAGCTTATGTTATGCTTCCTTCTCCGCGGTAAGGTAAACGACCGTTTCTGGATAAGAGGGATCAGTATGGAATTTTATATTTATGAATCCTGCCCTTTCGAAAACGCTGCGATATACATCCTGCAGATGCTCGTCCTTTACACCATCTTCAAAAAATAAGATTCTAAAGTACTCCTCGCTATCATCAATTATATTATTTTTAAATAGGTCTAGATTTTCTTGTGAGGACGGAACAGTAAATACGATACCGTACTGATTAACAACATTAGAACTTGACATAAATGTAAATTTACCACCTGGTGCGAGGAGATCATAGTACTGACGGAGGATGTTATTTTCTTGATAGGTAAAATTTATCAATTTAGATAATGGGTGCATAGGTATGATCCCTCCTGTACCTACTAATTTAGGGTCTGGGTACGTAAGCTTTACCAGATCAGGATCTGGAAATTGGGAACCATTTTCCTCTAAATATTTTCTTAGATATTCACCCCAGTAAAGAGGAAGCATGGACACTCTTTCAAAAATTATTGCTCGAAATTTGCCCGATTTCTTCTCTAATATTTTCTTAATAACTCCCGGATCATAGCAATTATACAGTACATCAGGGCTTAAGCTGGATTCTAGGTCTACCGTTACATCGTTAGGTTTTACTTCTAGTCGCCAGACATTTTCTCTGCCATCTCTTTTATCAACTTGCAACCAAAGTTGTTCATCGTCCTTTCCTCTTCCTATAATTAGTCTTGGAAGTAGGCTATCCTCTTCTTTTTTGGAGCAGCTCCTTTTTTTGAAACAACTCACAAGGAGGAATAATAAAAAAATTTTTATAAGATAATTAGTTCGCATCTTAAAGGGAACGTTAAATTTTAGTATTTTCTCGAAAGTTATAGCCTTTTTTGTCGTTAACCAATGTTTTTCAAGGATTAAAATCTACTTTTCAACACACCCTAAGGAGGATCTAACATTTCTAGACTGTTGCAAAACACATCAAAATCCGCTTATATAGCCTACAAAGATGGGATGTAACCTAGTTTTATAAAGGTCTCAATCTTTCCTTAATTTTCCTTTGAGCACCGTATTTGAATAAATGACTGAATTGAAGCAATTCCTGCCTAGGTCGTGTTGACATTATAAAGCCATACTACTATCGAATATCCACACCACCTAAGAACTTGGAACTAGAAACTAAGAACTTATCTTTCTGCGCTTAAACAGACAAAAAACTTCTAGAAATACCAAAAAAGTCGTAAATTGCAGCCCAGAAACATCCCCGAAGCAACAGGAATTACTACAAGCATGATAAAGCGTTTTTTAGATCCCAAGAAT
>JAKSDE010000411.1 GCA_022360235.1 Cytophagales bacterium | reverse complement strand
GCTCAAATTTACTACTTTTTTGGTATTTCTACCAGTATTTTGTCTGTTTAAGCGCTGAAAAATAAGTTCCGAGTTTTAGGTGGGTGAGGGGCAGGGGTGGTAAACAAGCGAAAATGCTCTGTAAGCTTGATGGATGCACTCCTTACTCTACTGTCACAGACTTGGCCAAATTTCGAGGCTGGTCTACGTTGCATCCTCGCATCACAGCGATATGGTAAGAAAGCAGTTGGAGGGGAATTACAGCAACTATGGGTATGAGGGCTTGGTGAGTAGGAGGAATTTCAATCACATAATCAGCTAATTGAGAAACGACGCTATCCCCTTCCGAAACCACTGCAATCACCTTCCCTTTGCGTGCTTTTACTTCTTCTATATTTGAGATAATTTTATCGTAGGAACTATCTTTTGTAGCAATAAATACTACAGGCATATCTTCATCGATGAGGGCGATGGGGCCATGTTTCATTTCTGCAGCAGGATACCCTTCTGCATGAATATAGGAGATTTCTTTAAGCTTTAACGCCCCTTCGAGTGCTACAGGAAAGTTATAACTCCTACCCAGATAGAGAAAGTTACTGGCATCCTTCAACAACTTAGCAATGTATTTAACCTGTTCATTCAGTTGTAAAGCTTTTGCAACTTTAGAAGGAATGGATGCTAACGCTGTAAGTAGTTCTTTGAAAGTTTCCTTTGTAATCGTACCGCGTTCCTGTGCTAGCTTGAGGACAATCATCATAAGCGTGGTCAACTGTGCTGTAAAGGCCTTGGTACTGGCTACTCCAACTTCAGGGCCTGCATGCGTATAAGCACCTTCGTGCGTAACTCTAGTAATAGAAGAGCCTACTACATTACAAATACCAAAAATAATAGCGCCTTTTGCTTTAGCTAGTTCAACTGCTGCCAAGGTATCAGCTGTTTCGCCAGACTGGGAAATAGCAAACACAACATCTCCTTGATTGATAACAGGATTTCTATATCTAAACTCAGAAGCATATTCGACTTCCACAGGAATTCTGCAAAACTCTTCAAAAAAATATTCTGCCACTAAGCCTGCGTGCCATGAAGTACCACAAGCTACCATGATAATTCTATTGGCATTCGTTAGTTTCGTGCCATACTTCCTAAAGCCCCCCAATACAAGTTGTTCGTTGGCTACATTTAAGCGGCCTCGCATGCAATCGCCGATAGACTTAGGTTGTTCGAAAATCTCTTTTAACATAAAGTGATCAAACCCACCTTTCTCTATCGCCTCTAGTTCTATATCCAAATTTTGAATATAAGGAGTAAGTGGGGCATCTTCAATATCTTTGATCGTAAGATGGTTATCTTTGATTAAAGCAATTTCATAGTCATTGATAAATACTACTTCATTCGTATACTCAATGATGGGAGTAGCATCTGAAGCAATAAAAAACTCATTCTCCCCTACGCCAATCACCATAGGGCTTCCTTTTCTAGCAGCAATGAGGGTATTAGGAAGGTCTTTCGCGATGATTACAATCGCATACGCTCCTACAATTTTTGTAAGGGCTAGCCTTACGGCTTCCTCTAGCTCACAATAGTTACTCTTTTGGATGTCTTCAATAAAGTTGATCAGTACTTCTGTGTCTGTTTTACTCTTAAATACATAACCTTTGTTAAGGAGGTCTTGTCTTAAAGCACTGTAGTTTTCAATAATACCATTGTGAACGATCACAAACGCTTCTGAAAAAGAAAGATGAGGGTGCGCATTGACATCATTGGGCTCTCCGTGCGTAGCCCATCGTGTATGGCCAATGCCTGTGTTACCTATTAACTGCTTGTCTTTTGTAAGGGTCTCTAACGACGCAACTTTCCCTCCTTTTTTATAAACTTCGAGCCCCCCATTGAGTAAAGCTATTCCTGCACTATCATACCCTCTATACTCGAGTCGCCTTAAGCCTTTTAAGATGACTGGATAGGCCGCTCTAGGTCCTGTATAGGCAATAATTCCACACATAGGTTGAGAATCTTCAAATAAGAATCGTATTATTTTTTACAAATATAGAAGGAATTGTGGAAAAAGAAGCTAGCATTTCATAAGCATGTAATTTACCATCTCTGTACGCTTACACCCTATACATTATACATTCTTTATGATACATGTACGCTCTTTCCCCCCTATATTTCACCCATAGCTACGGTCCTAATTATCTCATCCGATTCACTGACTGGACCAACTTCTCATCTCTCTTAATAAGTCGATCTGCTATAACATTACAGATGATGGCTATAGCAGGTAATATAAATCCTAGTTTATACGTCCCTTTCTCATTAGGTAAGATAACCTTCTCATCTTGCGTAGAAAGATAGAGTGCTAACCCTATCAAAGCAGCTATAATTAATGAGTTGAATGCGCCTAATTTTATCTGTATTTGTCTATGTCTATATAAAAAGATCTCGCATAAAGCGATCCCTGCTGAAATTCCTGCTAATACTCCCATAAGAACATAAGGGTAAAGGACAGTGTTCACTATCTCTCCTTCGCCATTGAATTGCTCAAAATGAGTTACATACATAGTATAGACATACCCTTCTGTGGCGTCTATTTTAGTCCAAACAGGGTAATGAAACATCGTAACCATCGTAACAGCTAAGATGAACAGAAAAATTGATTGAATTCTTTGAAGCATCATAGGATCTATTTTGAAGCACAAAATAACAATAAAATATAGTAAAAAGAAAGTTTAAGAGAAGATAAATTCTACTTTCGACCAATCGGCTCTCTATATTTGTAGCAGTAGTATAGCGTTTTAGCATTTTTTCAGCAATGAACACCCATGTATCACAGTGGGGAAGGTCTTGAAGCAATCGAGTTTCGAAAGAGGTTCAATGTTGTTATCTGTGAACATTTTAATACAACTTTTAGTTAAAAATCGCAATTTAAGCATCTCTTAAGTGTTTGAGAGGTGTGTTATTCTATATCATTAAATACCTTCAGCCTCAACAACTTCAACTTCTGGCACCATCTTTTTAAGAAGATTTTCAATGCCTACTTTTAAAGTAATGGTAGAAGAAGGACAACCACTGCATGCGCCTTGTAGAAGCACTTTTAAAGTGTTATTTTTAAATGAATGGAAGCTAATAGCTCCTCCATCTTGTTCAACAACAGGTTTTATGTATTTATCTAAGATCTCTTTAATTTTCCCCTCTACCGCTGTTTCTTCTTGCGCAACTAGGGTGTCATTAACCTCATTTTCATGGGCTAGCAATAAAGGCTTACCTTCTTCCAAATACTTGATAATAAAACTTCTTAGTTCATCTTGAATATCTTCCCACATAAACTCATCTGCCTTAGTAAGAGTAATAAAGTTACTCATATAAAACACACGTTTTATATACTTGAATGCAAATAGTGCTTTAGCAAGAGGGGCATGCTCAGTACTGTCAGGCGTAGGGAAATCATAGCTTTCTCCTGGTGGAAGTAACATATAGTTAGCAACAAATTTTAAAGAGCTAGGATTAGGGTTAGCCTCTAGATAAATAATAACCTTTTTTGTTTTCATTTTTTTAATTTCATAAAACACTTCACAAACTGAGGAAAGATACAAAGCTTAAGAACAGGTGTTTTCTATCTACCTTACTCCACAGAAGTTCCTCCTTAAAAGTTTACACACAACCTTCCCCCAAAGCTATGCTTGGCCTCTTCCAAAAATTTTCAAGAACTAAGCTATCATTAATACGGTGAGAAGCTGGTTAAGTATCATCTTCTAAAAGTTTTTCATGAATGCCTGCTTCAAGTTCCCCCTCAGAGCTTGCTACCAATACTGCTACCACAGCATCTCCTGTGATGTTTGTAGCAGTTCGACACATATCCAATATTCTGTCAGGCGCTAACACTAAGGCCAAGCCTTCCACAGGTACGCCCGTTAATTGTAGTATCATCACAGTAGTGACAATACTAACGCCAGGAACACCTGCTACACCTACAGAAGAAATAACAACTTGGAGTATAATCATTAGTTGCGCTGCAGTGGATAGCTCTTTCCCTAAAGCCTGTGCAATGAAGACAATAGCGATGGACTGATAAAGTGCTGTACCGTCCATATTTACGGTTGCCCCAAGGGGTAAAACAAAACTGCTAATCTCTTCAGAAACCCCTAAATGCTTTTCAGCCCTTTCCATCGTAACTGGTAAGGTAGCAGAACTTGAGCTTGTGGCAAATGCTAATAATTGAGCAGGTCGTATCCCTTTTAAAAAAGCAAGATATTTTACTTTAGTAAATGACTTTAAAATAAGTGGGTAGATCACAAAAATCATAATTGCTAAACCAAAAACAACTGTGGAAGCATACCATAAAAGTGCGTAAAGGATACCAAATACCTCATTGGGATTGCCGTCACCTGCCAATTCTACGAGTAAGGAAGCAATAAGTGCAAAAACACCAAAAGGAGCTAATTTCATGATAAATTTGATTACTTCTATGATAACATCATTCACTCCTTCAAGCAATAATATGATAGGCTTTCTTTTCCTAGCAGAGACTTTCAGTAGCGCTATACCAAAAATGATAGCCACTAATACAACTTGTAAGAGATTCAGATTGTTTCCTAGTGCCTCAAATAAATTAGAGGGGATCATATCTACTAAAAAATTTAGCGGACCTTCTTTCTTAACTTCTTTTGCAGTAATGCTACTTTGTTCAGCTTCTTTGGCATACAAGGCCATGAGTTTATCTCTCGTCTGTTCAGGAATTACTTTTCCTGGCTTTATGATATTCACAATAATGAGGCCAAGTGTAACCGCCAAAACGGTGGTAGAAGTATAGATAAGAAAAGTTTTACCTCCAATTCTTGAAAGCTTTGTTACATCTTCGATACTATTCACGCCTATAACAAGTGAGGCGATAATGAGGGGAATAGCTATCATCTTCAAGCTATTCAAAAAGACGTCTCCGAATGGCTTGATGTAGTTTATAGTAAATGAAGTAGGCCAGCCTAACTTTATACTTACAATAGCAAAAATGAGCCCCAAGCCTAGTCCTATCAAAATTTGAATATGTGAAGGTATTTTCTTCATATCTTTATAGTTTATTTTTTATGTCTAACAAATAAAAATAATACCTAACAGCGTCTATTATAGCTTCTCCTATGGATATTCCCCTGAAGGTATTGAAATTATGATTGTCTTCACTAGAAATTTCGTACTATCCGTAGTTTTTACCTTTAAGTACCTCTAGTAAAGTAACTGCAAATTTATTGAATTATTTTCTCTACGTAGTAATTCTTGATTTATCGAATTTTTATTCTACCCATCTCTTTTTGAGTAAGTGCTTCACCTAAAGCTAGTTATGAAGAAAATAGGTTAACAACTACCCCTAGCCTCCATAAAATTCACTCACCGTTGTAATTTTAATTTTTAGAATAATACACCTATCAAACACTTAAGAGATGCTTAAGTTACGATTTTTAGCTAAAAGTTGTATTAAAATTTTCACAGGTAACAACATGATAGATTTTTCTAAAAAATTTTCTAACCCAGAAGCTTGTTACAAGTTTAATGATTAAACATAAATAAAGTGATTTTTCATGACCTGATGACCAGAATGCTCAAGGCTGAGCCTGTAACTATTCCTGAATTGATGGGGTGGCTTAAATGTGTTATTCTATTAATTTTCTTCTTCCCAAAATCTGCCATAAAGCATTTTTTTCATAAAGTTTGATTCGTTGCATAGACTGATGGCCTTCAATTTAGTACTTTGGGAGAAATTATAAAAGCCTCACTATAGTTACACTATTTAAAAGTGTAATGGCACGTTTTAAAAATTGAGACTGTTGCAAAACCAGTTTATATCCCTTCTTTATAGGCTATATGAGGGGATTTTGATGCGTTTGGCAGCAGGCTAAGTTTTTAGCTCCTAGTTCTTAATTCCTAGTTCCTGGTTTCGATAGGGGACTGTAGAAAATACGCCTTTCCCCGTCAAAAAGTGGCTCGACATACCTTCTTACGCGCCATATTTGACTATAAGCGGGTAAAACATGACTGAATTGAAGCAATTCCTGTTAAATGTAAAACACAGTATTGAATACTTGTTAAGGGTCGACTAGTTAGCTTGACATAGCCCACCTAAACGCTTGGGAAATATAGGAGTGGCTTCTTGCGACCTAGTAAGTTCAACAAACTTACCTCCTCGCTACAGCACCTACGCTCATAGGTATAGCTGTAGAGGAACGCTTTACACCAATACTTTACCCAAGCGCATCAGCTAAGGCTTCTTGTTGGGTAGACGCTATTGCTACCGTGATCGTGCTGTAGACCACAAATACAAACTGACAAGAGCTACTCCCCATAGATTCTTTGCCGCAATAAGTTGCCCTTAGAAATTCTAAAATGGCAGATCATCTGTTTCAGGATTGCTTGCTTCGTTAGATTGAGGCAAGCTTCCTGCGGCCATAGGCTCAGATGAACTGTTCTTACTCCCTAATAAGGTTAAATTTTGTCCTACTACTTCTGTGATATATTTCATATTCCCTTCTTTATCTTCATAGGAGCGTGTGGATAGCTTTCCTTCAATATAGACCTGCTTTCCTTTTGTAAGATATTTTTCGGCAATTTCGGCAAAGGGTGTCCAAAGCACTACATTATGCCACTCTGTATTGGTTACCTTCTCCCCTTCTTTGTTTTTGTACGTTTCATTAGTAGCTAGGGAGAAGGTAGCACGTGCTCTTCCATTTTCTAGATGTCTTACCTCAGGATTTTTTCCCAGGTTACCGATTAAGATGACTTTATTAATACCTGACATAAATAATATGTTTAATGATTGGAAAATAAATTAGGTTGGCAATTTACAGAATATAATTCGTTTTTCAAAAAATTATTGATTAAAATTGGTTTTGGAAGCGTTTTTATCTCTTCTAAGGTAAAGGGAGTAATATTCATCTTATTAAATACTTCCTTTGATTCATTAATAAAAGGTGTACTTGCTTTTATATGGAAAAAGCAGACGTTAAGTCGTTGATGGGTAAGTATATGCTTATATAACGTAGGTCTCTTTTTAATTACTAGCTTGTAACGCTGTATTGCACTGAGTAATTCACTTTCTAGTTGATGAGGTGGTTTGAATTGATCTCCCTCGATCAAGTAAAAGTCGTATAGACCTCGCCAAATATCGCTCTCTTCTCTTTTTTTCATATAGAGCTTATCTTTAAATTGAATGATAAAATAGTGAAAGAACCTTTGTCTTACTTTCAAGTTCTTCACTTTAATAGGCAGTGTACGTTGTCTGGACGAGTGCAAGGCTACACATTGCGCTTTGAAAATACAGGTACCACATTTCGGGTTGGCAGGCATACAATGAATCGCGCCAAACTCCATGATAGCTTGATTGTACAAATCAGCTTTTTCTTTCGGAACCAAGGTGTTGGCAAGTTTGTAAAACACTTTTTCACCCTGCGTGGAAGCCATATTCTCTTCTATACCAAACACTCTTGCAAGTACTCTGTATACGTTACCGTCGACAACAGGAACAGGCTCTTTAAAAGCAATAGAGGCAATAGCAGCAGCCGTATATTTACCAACACCCTTTAAACAAAGTAAGTCTTTATAATTATCAGGAAATTTTCCGCCAAACTCGCTAACAATCATCTGAGCACAGGCATGAAGATTTCTTGCCCTCGAATAATATCCTAGGCCTTGCCATAACCGTAGCACCTCTTGTTCTTTTGCCGCTGCCAAATCATTAACAGAAGGATATCTCTCAACAAACCTTTGATAATAAGGTAAACCCTGTGCTACTCTTGTCTGTTGCAAAATTACCTCTGAAAGCCAGATCCTATAAGGGTCGTGTGTCTTGCGCCAAGGTAAGTCACGCTTGTTTGCTTGATACCAATCTATCAATCGGCTCGTAAAGACCGGCTTTTCTATAGTTTTTATACTACTTAAAGAAAATGATTCTATTGAAAGTTGCAAGCTTATAATAATCGTATGAAAGTTAAGTTATTCGGCAAAAAACAATCTTGCTAAGAATAGCTTTTTTGTTTTTAATTAATGCACGAGCTCCTATATTAGAGGAAATTAATTTATAGTAGATTATTTAAAATCAAAAACTTAGAAAAGGTGACTAGAGCAGAAGTAGTTCTGAAGATTGCTAATAGGACTGGCATCGATAAATTGGATGTGCAACTGACCATTGATGCTTTTTTGAAAGTTGTCAAAGATTCAATGATAGATGGACAAAACATTTACCTCAGAGGTTTTGGAAGCTTTGTCAATAAGAAAAGGAACAGAAAGATAGCTAGAAACATAAAAAAAAATACAGCTATCATTATTGATGAGCACTATATACCTAGCTTTAAGCCCGCGAAAGCTTTTGTAAACAAGATTAAAAACAGTAAGAAAGTAACCACTTACCAGTAAATAAGTCTTTGTTAGATGGTCGATCCTTAATAAGTATTCAATACTGTGTTTTTACAGTTAAAATGACTATCTTAGCTTACAAAAACTTATTGATATAGTAGCAATATTTGCAAGAAAAACCTTGATGGCACTACAAAACCTTGCCAAAAAATAGCATGCCCTATGCTCGGTAAAGCACCTCATCAAGACTCATGAGAGGATTGCTTTCTACAGTCCCCTATCGAAACTAGGAACCAAGAACTCGGAACTAAGCACTAAAAAATAGCACCATCGAACGTTATTAAGGACCGACTAATTAACATGAGGAAAGAGAGATTTTTACTAACGCTTAGTGCCTTTACATTGGTCATTTTTCTTTATCAACTACCCAAGATAGTAGTAAACAATAAAGAAGGTGATAGCACATCCGTTGAAGCTATGGAAGGCGATATTCACCACCTTATCCAACGTATGCATCCATTGCCATTAAGTGAAGCAGATAATCAGAAAGTTACGTTATGGAAAAAAGCGTTGGCTCAAATGGATAATTCAGAAAAAGGTATTAAATTTGCAGATTCACTAGCAAGAATGTTTAGAAGGCACAATGAGCTAGATAGTGCTGCGAAATACACAGAAGTCATCGCACAACTTTTGCCTACTAAAGAGAGCTATCTAAATGCAGGGAATGCCTATTACGAAGCTTTTAGCTTGACAGTAAATGCTGAAAAACTAAAAAGTTTAGGAGAGAAGGCAAGAATATATTACGATAAAGTATTAGAAGAAAAGCCAGATGATTTAGAAATTCAGGCAAAGGTAGCAATGACGTATATGGCTACAGAAAATCCTATGCAAGGCATAGCGATGTTAAGAGGAATACTTGCCCAAGATCCGTACAACCAACTGGCCTTAAAGAATATGGGGCTATTGTCTATGCAGTCCAAGCAATATGACAAAGCCGTACAGAGATTTGAAAAGGTAGTTTATCTATATGCTGAGGATGTAGAGGCAAGGCTCTATCTAGCCCTGAGCTATCTAGCATTAGGAGAAAAAATAAAAGCAAAGTCACATTTGAACTTTGTGAAGGAAAGGGGAGATGCTATCATGAAGTCAACAGCAGCTAGCTACTTAAACAGCTTAAGCTAGTGTATTAATAGATAAATTTTTATTATAATGCCTTGTGGTAAAAAAAGAAAAAGACATAAGATGGCTGTCCATAAGCGCAAAAAGCGCTTAAGGATGAATAGACATAAGAAAAAGTAGTTGAGCATGTAGTATATTAGCTACTACCGCTTTATACATGTTAATACTCACCTTTTTGCATGCTTCGCATGTTTGGGTAGTAAATGCTAGCTGCTTATCATAATTTCTTCCAACATGAAAATAAAATTTAAAAGGATTGGCTAACGAATTAGTTATTAATGCTACAAAAAATGGCCACCGCATAGCGCTTTTGAAAGATGGAGCGCTTCTTGAGTATCATATAGATGAAAGGGATGACAAATTTAAGGTTGGAGATATTTGCTTAGGTACGATTAAAAAACTTGTGCCAGGCTTAAACGCTGCTTTTGTCGATATAGGTTACGAAAAAGATGCTTTTTTACATTATATTGACCTAGGCCAGCAGTTTAATTCGCTAAATAAGTTTACTAAGCTCGTCAAAAATAGAAGAAATGTGCGTTATGACCTTAGCAATTTTAATATAGAGCCAGATATAGACAAGCTAGGGAAAATCTCACAAGTGCTTTCTAAAAACCAACACATCCTTGTACAGATAGTCAAGGAGCCTATTTCAAGTAAAGGGCCACGCCTAGCTTGTGAGCTATCCATGGCAGGGAGGTACATTATACTTTTACCCTTTACCAATGCTATAAGCATTTCTAAAAAAATAGCGAGCAGCGAAGAAAGGAAAAGGTTAGTTCGACTTATTTCCTCTATCAAGCCAAAAAATTTCGGCGTTATTATAAGAACAGTAGCCGAAGGTAAAGAAGTAGCAGAACTAGATAAAGATTTCAAGTATCTCTTAAAAAAATGGGAAGGAGGGGTAAAAAAATTAAAAACAGCTATCCCTAGAGACAAAGTCATAGGAGAAGTAAACAGAACGACTTCTATCTTAAGAGATATGCTTAATGAGTCTTTTGACAATATTGTCGTTGATGACAAGAAGATCTACGAAGAAACAAAGCGCTATATTAAAAATGTGGCTCCCCAAAAAGAAAAAATTGTCAAGCTTTACCAAGGAAAAATAAAGCTCTTCGAGCAGTTTGGAATCGAGCGACAAATAAGAGCACTTTTTGGACAAACGGTCAACGTAGAGGGGGGAGGATACCTGGTTGTTGAGCATACAGAGGCGATGCATGTGATTGATGTGAATAGTGGCCATACTTGTACCGTAGAAGAAGATCAAGAAACTACTGCTTTAAATGTAAACTTAACCGCTGCCAAGGAAATAACTCGCCAACTAAGGTTAAGAGACCTAGGGGGGATTATCGTCGTGGACTTCATCGATATGAGAAGGCTTGAAAATAGGCGTCATCTCTATCAAAAGATGAAGGAGTACATGAAAGAAGATCGCTCTAAAGCTACTATACTACCACTTTCTAGGTTTGGCCTCATGCAAATTACCCGCCAGCGGGTAAGACCAGAAATGAGTGTCACCACGAAAGAACTATGCCCTACCTGTAGAGGAACGGGTAAGATAGATGCCTCTATCCTCGCTTCTGATCGTATTGAAAAGAATCTCGAATTTATATTGAGGCACCAAAATGAACGCAATATTACCTTATTTGTACATCCTTACCTTTACGCTTACTTTACAAAAGGCCTCTTCTCACGCAGATTGAAATGGCTGTTGAAATATAAGAAATGGATGAAACTCGAAGAGGATTCATCACTGGGTATTACTGACTTTAGGTTCGTTAACAAGAGAGGAGAGGAAATTGAACTCAATTAAGTGTATGAGCTCTATCTAGTCGATCCTTCATAACGCTCGATGATTCTATTTTTGATATTGTAAGTACAATCACTGAAAACTATGAGAATAGATATAATTACTTGCTTACCGCAACTGCTGGAGAGCCCTTTTGCTCACTCTATGCTCAAAAGGGCTAGGGAGAAGGGTACTGTAGAGGTATACATGCATAATCTGAGGGACTATGCTGTAGATAAACACAAAAGTGTGGATGATTATGCCTATGGTGGAGGGGCTGGTCTGGTATTGATGATCGAGCCCATTGTTCGGTGTATGAATGCCTTAAAGGAGAAAGTTAATTATCAAGAGTTTATTTATATGACCCCAGACGGCGAAAGGTTAACCCAACAGCTAGCCAATCAGCTCTCTTTACAAGAGAATCTT
>JAKSDE010000357.1 GCA_022360235.1 Cytophagales bacterium | reverse complement strand
GGTCCGCTGGGCAACGGCTAATCCTATACCAAGTCCCAATGCAGTCTGTAGCAGGGTGGTAGCCGCGTGAGCTCTGTGGATGTGGCTCACTTTACACTTGAAGCTTGTGCAAGGGGCAATGTGCATGCATCTGGATGTCTGAAATGACCAAGTCAGGACTCAAGACTACCTCCGTTCTAAGGTGCGAGAATACCATCAATAGGCTCGGCCCTGTAACCTGTATGTTGTGTGTATAGAAGATACGTGAAAACCCATCGTTAGCATCGCATCAGAAGCACTCACGCACACGCCACGCAGCAAGAAGCAACACAGCAGTAAACAGCAATTTCAATCGATATCGCACCTTGGACCTCCGTGTGTTTTATTTATGTGCTGTACCGCAATATTTTGGACATCTGATAACCTGATAAACCGCGCCGTGTGAATGGAACCTTGCTCAATGTCGTTGGTCATTGCCATCTTGGAAAGCTCCAGCCAACTCCGCGCTAAATGGTCACCAGCGTCCCTATGGATACCAGCTCCTAACCACCCACGGTCAGCGCATAACACCAACTAATCACCTGCCGAACAAGACAAGTGGTTCACGCTACAACTAGGTTAGGCCACCATGTTGCTCCACTTAGGCGCCAATATTTATGGGTGCGTTACACCTTCCATCCAGTTGGTTGTAGTTTGTCGGCGTCATTTATCTCAAGAGCGCACGTTGCTCGCGTAGACCTGAAAAAGTCACTGCTGGACCATTCACAGGTATCTTGTTTTGTGTAGGAGCACGTTGTTCACAGTAGCGCTTCAACTGTGCGGATGTGTGGCCACAGTATGGCGTGTCAGAGCAACCAGACAAGGTACCAGGTGTTGGTGTACCAAGGGCCTGGTGCTGGCCCTCGGTCGGTGTCGAGTGCAATGGCCACCCTGCAGACCTATTTTGCTTGCAAGGTATGCATTTTTGTGGCTCATATACTTGCCTTATATTTTTTTGCTACGTGTTGCGGGCCTACATTTCAAACGTG
>JAKSDE010000241.1 GCA_022360235.1 Cytophagales bacterium | reverse complement strand
CCTATACAATAAGACTATATCAACTTATTAGCCACTGGAGAGATAAAGCGTATAAAAGAGTCACGCTAGAAGAAATTAGAGACTTCTTACAATTAGGAAAAAAGTACCCCAACCCTTACGATTTTAAAAAGAATATTTTAATACCTGCTAGTATAGAACTCAAGGAACAAGGAGATGTATGGTTCGAAATCTATGAGTCAATAAAAATAGGTAGATCAATCATCGGTTATATATTAAAGATTGTTAGTAAAGGAAACTAATAGAGGAAGTAATAAAGTGCTGAATCGCACATAGAGAAATATTAAAAATTTACTAAAGACCTATTTAGTCGGCCCTGAAGTATTTCCAAAATCATTGATTTGATTGAATTAGTTTTGTTTTTTGCTAAAAAATGAGTAATTTAAGCCAACAAAAATTGCAAGGAATAGCCGGGTACACCTACAAAACCTTGCAAATAATGACATCTAAAAATCATGAAGCCCAAACGCGTTAACAACCAGCAAGAAAACTTGTTTGAACCTAGAATTTCAAGCATTATTGATCCTAAAAATCCATTGAAACTCCTAGCAGACCAAATAGACTGGACTGTATTTGAAAAAGAGTTTGACAGCTTCTACTCCAAAGGGCAGCCGCCTAAGCCCCTACGCTGTCCTGAGTTACAAACTCAGGACTTCTCATCCAACAATTCTATTTCCAACTATCTTTTGTTGAATAAACTCCTAACTGAATAGCTCTTTTAGTTGGTTGTCCTGACGCCAAAATTGATACTGCTTGTTCCTGCTGTTGCTTGCTCCCATCTTGTTGAAAATAGCGAGCATCCAATCTTTGCAGCTTTCTGATGGATTTTCCCTGATCGCCCTCATGAATGCCTTCCTTGTCTGTAAATTTTATAACCTACTGCTGCCATGAACTATAACTGATTGCTATGCAAAGTAGTACTATGAAGGGTCCTGAGTTGCAAACTCAGGACAGCCATTTCGTCTTTTATGGATCAACTAAGGAGAGCTGGGGCTAAACACCCAAAAGTTGTGCTAGGATGAGGGATACTTTTTTGTGCTAATTTCCTTAGAAAATATTACCTCAGGGCCGACTAGATAGCCTTTTTCACTTTTAGAAAAAGGTGTTTGATAATTAGAGGCTCTATTTAATAGAACGTTGGGGGCTTGTTAAATGTAATCAATAGAATCAAAAAAGAAGGGGTAAAGTAGGCTTATAGTATCCCCCTAATCTAACGCTAGGGATAATAAAGGAAATATCGTATTTTGGGGGTAATATTTATTAACTAACTATTATAACTCAGCATATGCCGCGCTACTTAGATCCAACCAATGACTTTGCTTTTAAAAGGGTGTTTTGTGATAAAAAAAGGCTTATAAGTTTTTTGAACGCCATCATGAAGCTACCTAAAGGCAGCCAGATTGTAGACCTACGCTACATTCCCCAAGAACAAGTCCCTGAGCTGATTCATCGTAAAAGTAGCCTCATTGATATTAAATGTAAGGATGAAGCAGGTAATGTTTTTATTGTAGAAATGCAGAATGGCTATGAGCAGCACTTACTTAAAAGACTACAGTTTTACTCTTCCAGTGCGTATACTTCGCAACTTAGAAAGGGGAGCAGTTATGGAGATTTAGACCCTGTTTTTGTAATTGTGCTTCTGAGAGATCAGGTAATTGACCCTGATATTCCCATTATTAGTTACCATAAAAGTACAGAGGTAAGTAGTGGGAAACATATCTTTACAGATATTACTCACGTGATTGTGGAGCTAGAAAAGTTCAGCAAAAGTGAAGACGCTTTATCCAGTGAAGAAGATTATTGGCTTTATTTTCTCTCCCAATGGTCCGTCACCCAGGATCCTCCTAAAACCTTG
>JAKSDE010000528.1 GCA_022360235.1 Cytophagales bacterium | reverse complement strand
TTGTGAGACTTCTTGTCGCACAGACTCAATTAAAAAATATATTCAAAAGCTTGGAAAATCCATGAAAGTCTATTGGCTTTCAAAGGAGATTTTTAGAAAAATTAGGGAAGCTTTCTACAGGCCCAATATTGCTACACTAAAGGCATTGCTTGTGTAAGAAACTTTTTACTTTTATCTTTGCATTAATAACAATACATTCATACACTAAAACTATAAACTTATGTTTCGTAATCGATGGTATACAGGAAATATACAAAAACTTCTACTTTTTTGTTGGATAGCAAGCTTATTACTTGCTTGTAGTAAAAAACCACAGTCAACAGAAAGACCAGGTACCCCTCTGCCTGGTACCCCATCGCCAACGGGGGATCCAAAGCAAACGGGTGAGCAACCTAATCCAGGGCCAACGGGAGATCTACAGCAAAATGGTGCTCCTGGAGGGGTAACCAGTATAGGCGAAACTTGTTATTTTGGCACCGCTATGCAATTATTGGCAACAATTGCAGAAGTAGGAGGGGGTAATGTATTTTCAGGAAGCCATATTAATAACAACCTTGATGAAAATACGAGAAAACTAGCGGAAGCAGGAAATAAAATCATCGAAAAAATAAATAATGGAGAGATTGTTGAGAAGAGTGAAGTGACGAATTTCTTTAATAAACTACAAGCACGTAAGGAGGGGGAGCGTTTTTCTTCGGAGAGAGAAGAAGATTTAAATGAATTAATGGAGTGTATATATGACGTTTTAAGGCCTGATAACTATATAGATATAACACCAATAGAGAATTCTAGCATAGCAGCACTATACTCTGACAAACCACTTTATATACTTCCGCTCACTCTCCCCAATAATGATTATTCTCCAGCTATGCAATTGCTTTTTATAGATTTTTCGTTTAATAACTTGGACCGTTTTAAGAAGATACCTGACTTACTAACGCTTAATGTTAATCGAAATTTGGAGGGTAAGAAGAATAAAACTAAGATACAAGACCCACTTACCATAACTATTAATGAGACACATACCTATGAACTTGTGGCATTTGCTAGGCACTGTGATGATGGTTCGTCAGCTAGCGGCCACTACATAGCTTATGTAAAAAGAGGCGAGCAATGGTTCCGATGCAATAATGCTGAGATCGAGGAGAAAAAAATAAGTGATGCAGTAGATTCGGCTGAAAATAGCGATGTCTTCCTTTATAAGAAGTCGGAAAATTGTTCCAAGTTCTGAGTTTCGAGTTAAGAACTTTTTCCAAACTTATTAACAGGGAGGAGGGTGCTTCAATCTGCCTAACAAATCCCCTCCTTCCCTTGTAGTATAATGGCGCTAACTTAATATATTTATCTATATTTGCTATACCTGCCTTGTTTGGTTTTGCTTTCGGGGCTGTAGAATCTTAAAGAATTCTACCAAATTATAAGCCTGTATTGGCTTTAAAAGGAGATTTTAGAAAAATTAGGGAAGCTTTCTACAGGCCCTTTCATAGTTTCTATGGGGCTTACGTTTCTGCAGTACTTGTCCTCGTATGAGGTAGGCGAGTTGTTCTGCGACCAGTAGACCATCTATGGGGCTGTAGAATCTTAAAATGCGAAAAAAAATGCGGGAACGTCATAATAATTGTGTATTTCTTGGCCAGTATTGAAAGTTATTCACCGCATATTTCTGCCAATTATTCGCTTCAAAGTCTTTGACTACCATATACACTAAATCTAACAAATTCTCGGATTTATCAAAACTAACTTTACTTTTGGTCACTCGCCGGATTTGC
>JAKSDE010000525.1 GCA_022360235.1 Cytophagales bacterium | reverse complement strand
CATGGCAGCAAGGATGAACGGTGGACGGAGGAATACCAAGCCGAGGTTTACCGCTGCAACCTGGATATGATCAAAAAAATTGATTTCCTGGGAGGGCTTTCCCCATGGATCTTGATGGATTTCAGGTCGCCCAGGAGAAACTTGGGTAGGATCCAAAATCATTTTAACCGCAAAGGCCTGGTATCTGAAAATGGGATAAAGAAAGAGGCATTCTATGTGCTCAAGGCTTTTTACAAAGAGCTCGAGGATGCAGGGAAGCAGAAAAAAATGGAGAAAGAGAATTACCCCAAGACGGGTGGATAAGCTTGAAGAGATCCTAAAAGTAAGGTCAAATCATAGTAATTGTTAGGTATTGATTTAAAGAAATATGTTTAGTGTAAAAGATAAAGTAGTGGTGATCACCGGGGGTGCTGGTGTTCTTGGCAGCCATGCGGCTGAAAGTTTGGCCGAAGCCGGGGCAAAAGTTGTGATCCTGGATAGAGTTAAAGAGTACGCCCACGAATTTGTCGATCAATTGAATAAGAAATTTCCCAATAGCGCCTTGGGACTAGGATGCGATGTGCTCTCAAAAGATTCCCTGCTCCAGGCAAAGGATACTATCCTCAAAGTTTACCGAAGGATTGACGCCTTACTAAATGCCGCCGGTGGAAATATGCCGGGAGCGACTATTGGCATCGATCAGACCATTTTTGATCTATCCCTGGATGACTTCCAAAAAGTAACAGACCTGAACTTGAATGGTACGGTAATCCCCAGCCTCGTCTTTGGACAGGTAATGGCGGAGCAGGGACATGGCTCAATCGTCAACTACTCTTCCATGACGGTGGATCGGGCGATTACGCGTGTAGTAGGTTATTCTGCTTCCAAAGCAGCCATGGAGAATTTCACCCGGTGGTTTTCCGTCGAAATGGCCACAAAATTCAGCAGCTCCATACGGGTCAACGCAATCGCCCCGGGCTTTTTCATAGGTGAACAAAACAGGGCATTACTCACCAATGAAGATGGCTCATATACCGAGAGGGGGGACACCATCATTCGAAATACACCTATGAAAAGGTTTGGAGAGCCGGGTGAATTGAATGGTGTCATTCATTTTTTGTTGAGTGATGCTTCAAAGTTTATGACGGGGGTTGTTGTGCCTGTTGATGGTGGGTTTAGTGCGTTTAGTGGGGTGTAGGTTTTTT
>JAKSDE010000523.1 GCA_022360235.1 Cytophagales bacterium | reverse complement strand
CGTTACATCAGTGATCAAAGCGATGAAACTAAGGGAGAAAAATCCCTGAAGTTACTATTAGAAGCGATCAGTAATGAAGATAAAAGGAGGTTGATTATGACATACTCAGATAAATTAAGACAAGAAGGAAGACAAGAAGGAATAAAGACCAGGAGCCTGGAGATCGCCAAGAACATGCTTTTAAATCTTCATCTAGGCATTGATGTTGTCCAAAAGGCGACAGGACTTTCTACTGAAGAACTCAAGAAACTCCAAGTAAGTCGATAGGCTTAGAATTCAAGCTAGCAGGCTAAATAGAACCACTTTTTAACCAGGGGAGTAGCAACTTCTTTTCTAAAGCACATCAGAGACCGTTGGGAGCTAGACTGTTGCAAAAAGCAGCAAAATACGCTTATATACCATATAGAGAAGGCAGGTAACCTAGTTTTACAACAGTATCGGAGCATTGGAACCAAAGGCAACGGGTATAAAAAATTATTCCCTTATCAGTGGGCAGCAGGCTTAGTTGGTGGAAAATAAGTAATAATTTTTATCAGAGGCTCTAATTTACACGAATGCTCCCAAAGACCCTTCCCGACTTACATTCCCGGGTATTATCGTTTGATATTTTTACTAACTTAGCAGCTAACTCTATTTTGAAGCGAAAAATGAAGTGTAAAAATACACCAATCTTTCAACTGACTGACAAAGACGCGGCAATAGCAAAAAGGCTAAGACTACCAAAGAAGTTAGTTACATGTTCAACCCTAACGGCTAATTTAGCATGAAAACATCGCTCTCCCATCTACCCCTAAAAAAGCAGCAAGAGCTTGCCCTGATCAAGGAAATTATTCTCACAAACGCTCCTGTTGAGATGATTATCCTTTTTGGCAGCTATAGTACTGGAAAATGGGTAGAAGACCTTTACTTAGAACAGGGAACTACCTACGAGTATATGAGTGACGTTGACATTCTGGTGGTGACCCGAAAAGAAAGGAGTGCTGAGAAAGATTGGCGATGGTGTAGCATAGAAAATAAGATTCGAGAGCGCAAAAGGCTGACTGATACCCATATCATTGCCCATGGCATCGGCTTTCTCAATGAGAGGATCAGAGATAGTTACTATTTCTTTGTAGACATTCTAAAAGAAGGAATAATTCTCTATGACAGTGGCAATTACCAGCTCGCTACCCCCCAACCGCTGAGCCCAGCAAAAAGAAAGAAGAAAGCACAAGAGTACTTTGAAGATTGGTTTGAAGCGGCTAATGAAACCATTAAATACTATGGCTATGCGATAAAAGATGAAAGTTATAGGTTTGCAGCTTTTTTCCTTCATCAAGCAACCGAGTGTTATTATACCACATTTTTGCTCGTATTTACCGATTACAAACCCAAGCTGCATGATATTGAAAAATTAGGCCATCTAGCAAGCAAAATTAAGGCCGAGATGACGACGGCATTCCCTCGTTCCACCCAAGAAGAGAAACGTCTTTTTAAACTGCTCCAAAAAGCCTATACTGATGCACGGTATAGAAAAAAGAGTTATGTCATCACCAAACAGGAGCTAGAGTATCTGGCTGAACGCGTAAAGGTCTTAGCAGCGCTTACCAAGGAGTTGTGTGAAGCCGAGATCGAAAAATATAATATAGGTTAACTCTCCATAACAAAATATGAGAGCGCCAATAAGGAGATTTGAGAAGTTTGCTCTACCGAGGTTTACCTAGGGCCTTGGGATCATTTGTGCAAAAGGAACTAGTCATCCACCTCTTCTTCATTCGTAGCAAGGCTGTACCCTAATCCAAAGGGGAGGCTTTTTCTGTAGCCTTGACTCATTTCCTCTTCCTCCAATATTGTGTTAGGTCCAAATCCGAGCCTTCTAATGAGCTTAGACTTTAGAAATAAAGTCTAACTCACTATACTTTCCTGGCGTAAAGTAGTTCGCTTTCAATACTGGCAGGGAGAGAAAATGGAAAAATTTGCTGTATTTAGAATCCGCAAGCTTAAGCTCTTGGGCGGTATCGGTTCCCATATTGATAGAAAACATACGCCCACTAACGCCGATGCTTCCAAAACCCATCTCAATGAAGAACTGTTGGCTGATAAAGTCCAAGTATCGCTCCAAGAAGCTGTCGAGGCAAGAATTCGAGAGGGCTACCAAGCAGAAAAGCGTATTGGAAAGGGTGCGGTCGAAGCTTTAGGGGTCTGAAGAAAACGTTCGGAAAAGAACAGATAAACCTTTTTTAGATAAACTGATGAAGTACTACCATACGTGCTTGGAGTATACTAGCTCACGGCCTTCTTGAACTTGCAGAACCTAGTACCTAGTATATCCTATACTTAAAGCTAGGTCCAAGTGTAACATTACCCATCAGTGCAATGACATTTATTTGAAGCGGTTCTTTCTCTGCACACGTATACAAAGACTTGTTCAACTCTATTAGACGATGATTAGGGTCGGCCCATAGGTTAATATGGGCAAGAGCGATAGCACAGAGGGAAAATGGAAACTATTTGAACAAGCAGTTTTGCACTAGTTCAAAACACATCCTGCTACTAACTACTACTAACTATAACAAATAACCAATAACCAATAGGTAGGCTAAGTTAAATAACTTAACTAAATATAAAAAAGCGGACCTACCACCATTCATCAAACACCCTCTAGGAAGCCCGTACATACCCCTAGAAGCGACGATCGGATATTTGCTAGTCAAGAGAAAACCATTAGGTTGATACTTAAAACACAGTAGAGCGCATCGGAGAGGCTAATCTTTTTAATTTTAATGAAGAATTGAGGGACAAGAAAGGGTACACAAACTAATTATTATACCTCTTATACAGAGCAAAAGAAATTTTTAATACATCTACCATGTTCATATCTTTCTCGGCTGCGTATATTTTATACTCTCTCTTAAAATCAATAGGTACATAAAAATTCATAGGTACTAATTTACACGACGGATGCTTATTAAGATTGGTTATTTTAGGTTCATCAGCATGAGGGGGAGTACCTAGCTTAGACTTTTTATTTACAGGGGAATCTATTTTTATTTTCATTGGTTAATCAAAATAATAGTTAATTACCTTATTCTTTAATACAATAATAACTTATTTATAGAGATAGTTTATTATTTAATTAGTTAATTCTTTAATTCTATCTACAATAGATTGGACCAGCTGGGCACATCGATCAGATAGACGGGAAAATTTGGTCTCTCCGGCAGTCTTTCCTTCCCTAACTGCTTGTCTAAAAGCAGTTTGTTCGGGTAGTTGACCAGCAAGTATAAAATAATCCGTAAATCCTAAATAAGTTAATACCTCTTGTAACTCTACTTTACTGCCACCAATTCTAGATAACACAAAGGTTACTTTTTCTTGTGGAACACCAGATTCCTTGAGCTCATGTGCTAACCTAATTTGTGGGTTCAAATCTTCTAAAGAGCTTCCTGTAGGTAAGAGCACAAGATCACAAGAACCAGCTATCTGCTGTGTAATTCTTGTAGCATGAGGTGCACCGTCAAAAGAAACCAAATCATAGTTATCAGCAACCTTTAATACCTGATCTACCGTGGTAAAACGGTGAACATCTAACTGTGGTTCTAT
>JAKSDE010000248.1 GCA_022360235.1 Cytophagales bacterium | reverse complement strand
CATCAATCGAAACTCCCCGGGCTCTGACACAGGCTTCATGTCTAATCCTGTGAAGGCCAGTTGGTCGGCGTGTAAAGTGAAGCTTACCTGTTTTTCTTCCCCGGGCTCCAGGCTTATCTTTTGAAAACCTACCAATTGTTTGACCGGTCGTGTGACGGACGCTACCAGGTCCCTGGCATATACCTGTACCACTTCTTTACCCGGGACCCCACTTGTGTTCCTGATTGCCACAGAAAAATGAAGTGGCTCATCAACACGCATTGTTTTCACATTAAGCTTTAGTGAGGAATACTCAAACTCCGAATAGCTCAGCCCATACCCAAATGGATAGAGTGGCGCATTTAACCCATCGATATAATGCTTAAAGAATCCGCTAGCCTTCTGGCTGTAATAAACAGGGAGCTGCCCGACCGATCGGGGATAAGAGATGCTTAGCTTACCACTCGGGTTTACTTTTCCAAAAAGCACATCTGCAGTGGTGGTCCCTATGGATTGCCCGGGGTAGAAGACATCCAGGATGGCAACAGGTAGCTGATCCATTCCTGTTAAGACCAAGGGCCTGCCATGCATCAGTACGACAATGGTGGGTGTCCCGGTTTTGACCACTCTCCTAAGCAATTCCATTTGATTGCCGATGAGCTGAAGTGTGCTGCGATCGGCAGTGTGGCCTTTAGCGTAGTAAGCTTCCTGGCTGAATTGTACCTCACTGCCCAGGCATACGATGGCTACATCACTCGTTTTGGCCAGGGCCACTGCTTTATTGATGCCGGGCAGCTCTTCTTTCAATGATCTTTCAACCAATGTTTTGACCCCGTCAATTCGTGCTGAAGTACCCACAATGCAACCTTGTTCGTAATTCACTTCTACACCATTCCCGGCTAACCTGGAGATGCCTTCCAGGATGGTGACCGTGCTGTCATTGGCGCTGGCATAAACCCCGTGCGCTTTTGAAGTAGCCTTCGGGCCGATCACTGCTATCTTTTGAAGTTTTTTCAAAGACAAGGGCAGCATTCCATTTGGGTTTTTCAACAAAACAACGGATTCATCAGCCAGGGATTTGGCAATCGCCCTGTGTTGAGTGCAATTCACTATTTCATCCGCTTTTTTAGGGTCAGCGTAAGGGTTTTCAAAAAGGCCCAGTTTGAACTTGAGTGTCAGTATGCGTGCTACGCTTTGATCTACCCGTTTCATCAGCACAGGCTTTTCCTTCACCAGTTCATCCAAATGCTGGTAAGCTTTGGCTACCGGGATATCAAGGTCCACACCCGCAGTAAGAGCCAATTCTGCGGCTTCTTTCGAAGTTTCTACCACGTGATGGAACTCTTCCAACCGGGTGATGTCATTGTAGTCAGAGACCACTATGCCCGGAAATCCCCATTGTTGACGCAGGATGTCTTCAAGTAGGAATGTATTGGCATGAGCGGGTATTCCATCTATTTCACAGTGCGATGCCATGATGCCCAATCCATGCGCTTGGGTAATGGCGTATTCGAAGGGTTTTAATATTTCATCCAAAAGCACACGTTTAGTGATGTTGGTAGGGGCAAAATTTCTCCCGCCGTCCACTTGTCCATACCCCGCAAAATGTTTGGCGCTGGAAACAATATGTGTGGTACCTGGCTCACCTTCAGTTCCGCCCTGCAACCCGGAAACGGAT
>JAKSDE010000520.1 GCA_022360235.1 Cytophagales bacterium | reverse complement strand
GTTACATACTCACGACAAGCACTGGGGCTTGCATTTTGGGCAACTAGCGGAGGATAGCGGCTGAGAAAGACTGGAAAAGGTTATCAGACCTCCGGAATTGACACGAAAAGCCACGGAAGAATGGGTTGTCGCTCTGCTTACCCAGCTCTGGGAAAAGTTCTGAGTCAAGCTCTTTCAGGTCCAATGGTGGGGAAGACCAGATTCTGCCGGCAGGACCTTATTTTTTTGCCTTGCCACTCAGAAAGCGGTGAAGCGTCCACAAGGATACATATCTTGGGTCACGTGGATTTCCTGATAGTCATTTTAGGGCTCTCACGCTGGTTTTTATTGTGGGCAAAATTTGAGACTTTTTGAGCCTCACTCACATCAACGCTTTCAACCATCACCCGTACCGACCACTCGTACCAACAATTGCCACCAAAATAAAGGTTGTGAGCTTTTCCCCGCGTCTCATCTGCCATTGGCGTCCGCATGTCCTCCTAACCGGTTACTCTGCAGGCAAAATGGGTGCCCTCAAGTACGTTGAGGAGCTTCAGAAGAAGAAACAGTCCGATGTCATTCGATTCCTCCTCCGAGTCCGGTGCTGGGAAGTACGTTGAAGACCGTTCGATTCTACCCTATTATGTGGCTCTGTATCGACATTGCTTGCTTGTCTCCCAACCAAGACTGCCTCCATCGGAGCCCCTATGGGATTCCAGGCGCGGTCGGCAGATCGTGAAGTGGTCGAGGAAAAGCTCAAGCGGCATGTCCTTGCTGTATGCACTCGTTGAACATTTGCTGAGAGTGCATAACATAGCTCCGGCAGTTGAATGTCATCCACCGTGCCTCCCGCCCCTCGCGCCTCGACAAGGCTCGCCGCCTCGGATACAAGGCCAAGCAGGGTTATGTCATCTATCGAGTCCGTGTTCGCCGTGGCGGCCGCAAGAGGCCTGTGCCCAAGGGCGCCACCTATGGTTTGTCTTACCCGCTGCTCCTTGAGAGGATCCTGCCACTGGCCTCTGACTGCCTCTCTCCACTACTACAGGCAAGCCCACCAACCAGGGTGTGAACCAGCTCAAATATCGCCGTGCTCTCAAATCTAC
>JAKSDE010000382.1 GCA_022360235.1 Cytophagales bacterium | reverse complement strand
TCAAGGGTATGGCGTACCTGCGGAAGCTGAGAATAAGAAGTAGAGGTTCACGCCCTTTGATGTTTTTCATTAGACCTAGAACCTCGGTCTAACTAAACAAGGTGTAAAAATCATGAAAATTAATACAATCACTACAACTACAGCATTAATTAACTATTTCACTTTAGATCACATTATCGTCTACCTATTCTTACTCGCTACCCTACTGGTGGGCTGGTATGTGGGCAGAAACAATAAAACCATTGACGACTATGCTATTGGCGGCAGGACGTTTGGATTAGCGGTATTGGTTATGACGTTTCTTGCCACACAAATAGGAGGCGCTACCACCATTGGCTTTGCAGGACATGTCTTCTCTGATGGCATCATTATGCTTGCGGCAGCCTCGGGGTACTTCATCGCTCGCTTATTCATGGCCTTATTCATCGCTCCTAAGATGGAGTATTTTGACGATTGCCTGACCATGGGTGACATCATGGGAAAGTTATATGGCGAACGGAGTAGACTGACAACAGCTATCATAGGAGCGCTGTTTTCTATCTTTTTTGTGGCAGCACAGTCACTTTCCTTAGGAATTATTTTTGAATCACTCCTGGGCATGAAACGTAATGTAGGTATTGCCCTTGGAGGCCTTACAGTCGTAGCTTATGCCGCCTTTGGGGGCATCAAGTCGGTCGCCATTACCGATGTTGTCCAGTTTGTGGTGCTTATTATCATGATTCCCCTGATAGCCACCGTAGCTACCAATCACGAGGGAGGGGTTAATGCGTTGTTCCATAAAGTTCCTGCAGAAAAATGGGAGGTCTTGGGCCATGAAAAATTTACCGACTACCTCATGCTTTTTTTAATATGGGCTATGTTCCCTAATGAGGCTGCCATGCCTCCTGTAGTACAGCGCATGCTCATGGCACGGGATAAGAAACAAATCGCTAATATGCTTAAAATCGGTATTGTCGTTAACCTTGGCTTTGATTTGATGGTGGTGCTGATTGGCTTTGCTGCTTTGGTCTCCTATCCCACAATTAGTGCGCACAATGCCTTACCTCAAATTGTCAATAAACTTTTACCCATAGGCCTCAAAGGCTTGGCCGTGGCAGGGTTATTGGCTGTGGTTATGTCTACGGCTGATTCGTATTTGAACACTGCCGGGCTGCTGCTCAGCCATGATATCATCAAACCCCTCTGTGATAAGCGTAAAGTAGCTGTGGATGAACTCAAGGTGGTAAAATATGTTGCCCTCATCATAGGTATCGCCGGCATGCTTCTG
>JAKSDE010000519.1 GCA_022360235.1 Cytophagales bacterium | reverse complement strand
TTTTCATAGGTTGGTTTTATCCACTTTTCCACCCCATAACAACGATAATAGTCAAATGATTTATCTTTGTTTGAATCCCTTCAGAAGGGCTCCTTAACAAAACAATTTTATTGAAATAATTCTACCCCGCTAATCTAAAGGAGGTGGAGGGCGATGGAAACGGAGTTAAGGAAAGGTAGATTATCTTCACCTAACCACCGCGCCATTGCTCTACCCTACCCTAGTTTCGATAGAGGACTGTAGAAAACACGGCTTTCCCCGTCAAAAAGTTGCTCGATCCGAGTTCCGAATTCTTAGTTCTAGCCTGCTGCAAAATGCATCAAAATCCACTCATATAGCCTATAAAGAAGGGGAGTGACCTAGTTTTGCAACAGTCTCTGAATGGAAGCAATTCCTGCCTCGTTTTCGACAGCCCTGTTCAATACAACCCACCTCAAACTCGGAACTCAGATGCTATACATTGTTGCCATTCATCAATAGGTAGCTTAAAAATTATATCTTTGTGGTGAGCGATTGAGCTGTGCGATGTCTGTATAATCATAGCGTTTGTACTTTTATGAACTTGCTGTAGCACTAACACATTGCTTGAAAACTAATAGCCAGCTCGTTCAAAAACTTAACCGTTCATGATAATGTAAAGAATTAGGTAGCTTGAAAAGAACAAAAATAAAAAAACTACTACATACTGCTCCTACGGGTGCGAAAGTTTGTGTAAAAGGGTGGGTAAGAACAAAGCGTACCAGCAAACATGTCGTTTTTATTGCCTTGAATGATGGTTCTACCATTCATAATCTCCAACTAGTAACGGAACCAAGTAAAATTTCAAGGATTACCGACATTACTACAGGAGCGAGCCTTGCCGTTGAAGGTACTATTGTTAGTTCGCAAGGGGGTGCCCAGCACATTGAGTTACAAGCTGAAAAAATCACGATTCTAGGAACAGCAGCCCCAGATAAGTATCCTTTACAGCCTAAAAGGCATTCATTAGAATTTTTAAGGGGGATTGCCCATCTGCGGTTTCGTACCAATACGTTTGGTGCAGTCTTCAGAGTACGACATGCTATTAGCTATGCGATTCATCAGTTTTTTCATGAAAGAGGCTTTGTGTATATCCACACCCCTATTATTACAGGGAGCGATGCAGAAGGGGCCGGTGATATGTTTAGAGTAACCACGTTAGATGCTATTAATCCGCCTAAAAAAGAAGATGGCCGTGTTGATTTTCAGAAAGACTTCTTTGGCCAAGAGACTAATCTAACTGTTTCTGGACAATTGGAGGGAGAGACGGCTGCCTTAGCCCTTGGGGAAATTTATACTTTTGGTCCAACTTTCAGAGCAGAAAACTCTAATACAACGCGGCACTTAGCAGAATTTTGGATGATTGAGCCTGAAATGGCTTTCTACAATCTAAACGACAACATCGAACTAGCAGAAGCGCTTCTTAAATATCTGATTCGTTTTGTTTTAGATCATTGTAAAGATGACTTAGCATTTCTTGACAAGAGGGCACGCGAAGCAGCAAAAAGTAAAAAGCAGCAAGAAGATACACTTTCACTTATTGAAAGGCTAGCATTTGTGCTTTCCTCGCCTTTTGAGAAAATTACTTATACAGAGGCTATAGATATCTTAAGGAACGCTACGCCTAATAAGAAGAAAAAATTTTTTTACCCCATTCAAGAATGGGGAGTTGACCTTCAATCAGAACACGAGCGGTATTTGGTAGAAAAGCATTTCAAAAAGCCAGTCGTAATAACCAATTATCCACAAGCGATCAAGGCCTTTTATATGCGTCAAAATAAGGATGGTAAAACAGTGGCTGCTATGGATATTCTCTTTCCCGCTATAGGAGAAATTGTAGGGGGTTCGCAACGGGAAGAACGTTTTAATAAGCTTTGTGCGGCTATCCAAAGACTAGGGATGGATCAAAAAGAGTGGCAATGGTATCTTGCTACGCGCCTGTTTGGCTCAGTGCCTCATAGTGGTTTTGGGTTGGGCTTAGAGCGATTTGTACAGTTTGTGACAGGGATGGAAAACATTCGCGACGTTATCCCCTTCCCTAGAACGCCTAGGAATGCCGTTTGTTAAATGAATGAATGGGGCTGTAGAAAGCTTCCCTAATTTTTCTAAAAATCTCCTTTGAAAGCCTAATTTGTCGTTTCCCGAATATTGGCAGAAATATGCAGTGACTGCGTTTCAATACTAGCCAAGAAATACACAATTATTATGACGTACCCCGAGCACTGGCTCAACTCCTACGAAGACAAGTAGTGCAGAAACGTAAGCCCAATAGAAGCTATCCAAGAAAAACCCAACAAGGCAGGTATAAAAAATATAGATAAATATATTAAGTTAGTGTCATTACTCACAAGTAGGGTAGAGTAATGGCGCGGTGGTTAGGGGAAGATTGTTTACCTTTCCTTTACTCCGTTTCCATCAATCTCCTCATCTAACGCAGCTGGGGGTTTTCCCACAACGCGCTTTCCTGCTAACTTCTTTCCTTAGTTTAGGGGAACTATCGACTTGGGCTGACTTTCAACGCTTGGGAGTACCTTATTTTGTCGTCTGAATACAAACCCTGTATTGGGTACTGCCACGCTCTACTCCAGCTCTTACAGCTGAAACATTTTTGCTTGCTTGCATCAGGCGAGGCCTTACTTTCTTTTCTACCCAATCTTTTATACAAGTGAAACTACGGCTTGAGTTGCCTACTCTGAAGTAACTGACCCAGCCTCTTAATATGGGGTTGATTCACTCCAACACCTTAGTAAGTGGCTCTGACCGATATCGTCTGAATAGCTCTCTGATTCTCTTCAGCAGATTCATTTTTGCTGACGACTTCGGTGTTTTCAGCACCCCCCATTTTCCCTTCCTGCTTCTAATTCTTCTCACATCGAAGCCCAGAAAGCTGAAGGGTGTTCCTTCTGTTAGGGCTATTTGCCGGGTTTTCTCCTCATTCAGGGTTACTCCTAGTTGGGCTAATTCCTCGACTAGGCGTTTATACACTCCCTTTACCAGCCAATCCCACTGACGGTGACCATCTAGGAGTTTCACTAGGTCATCGGCCCATCTGGCGTATTCGATGTGCTCGTAGCCATTCTTCTTGGTTACTGCTTTCGCCTTT
>JAKSDE010000151.1 GCA_022360235.1 Cytophagales bacterium | reverse complement strand
AGTTTTTCTGGTCCGCTGCCTTTGGCGAGGCGTCTTGTTGTGTTTTTAAATTTTGCTCTTCTGGGCTCTCTCGCGTAGAATCTGTTTTCATGTCCTTAACTGATTAAATTAAACAATTCTTTAGATTCAAAACTACGCATAAGGATCGACTTTGTCAAGCGTTTAAAAAGCGGGACTGTAGAAAACTAGGCAGGGATTGCTTCCATTCAGTTATTGTTTACCCCCTTAATATTCAAATACAGTGCTCAAGGAGGTATGCTGAGCAACTTTTTAACAGGGAAAGGAGTCTTTTCTATAGCCCACTATCCAACCAGGAACTCGAAACCATGAACTATGAACTTAGACAACCTTATTCTGAACAACTTTGTTTATAAAAACCCTTCCAGCACAATTTTCAAAAAAATAATTTTAGAAATTATGTTAAATGTTTTTAAATGTTTTTATATTTGTAGCTGATTTAAAAAACCTATCATCCATCATGATGAAGTACTTAAGCTTAGACCATTGTGTTGTATACATATTCTTGCTGCTCATTGCTATTGTTGGCTGGTATGTAGGCAGAAAAAATAAGGATATCACCGAATATGCCATTGCCAACAAGATGTTTGGCACGCTGGTGCTCACAATAACACTACTCGCTACATATGTGGGAGGAGCCCGTACTGTGGGGCAAGCCGCCAACGTGTTCTCGGATGGTATTATCATAATAGGGGTAGCAGTAGGTAGTTTCATTCCCTTATTGTTCGTGGCATTAGTCATTGCCCCTAAGGTGGATAATTTGAAGGGATGCATCACAATGGGTGATGTGATGGGTAAGTTCTATGGAGAACGTGGAAGAATTACTACAGGTGTAATTGGTACAGTATACTCCTTGCTCATCATTGGAAATCAGACAGTGGCCATGGGCCATGTGAGCCATACATTATTGGGAATGAAGGTGAGTACGGGTATGGTTATAAGTGGAGTCATCATGGTATTCTACGCTTTCTATGGAGGTGTGAAGTCTGTAACAATTACAGATGTTATTCAGTTTGCAGTACTTGTTTTCATGATACCTTTAATAGCCTTTGCAGCAACGGATCATGTAGGAGGCGTAGGAGCGTTAATGAATAAGGTTCCTGTAGAAAAGTTCATCATCTTTGGACATGAGAAATTTTATTACTACTTAGTAGGTTTTATAGTGTGGAGTGTATTTCCTGTTTTCGCCTTGAATCCCCCTATGGTACAGCGGGTATTGATGGGACAGAGTAAGGAAGGTGTTCCTGATTGGTGCTATATTCATTCCTTTTTTCACAATAATGATCATGTTTATTGGGTTGTCAGCCTTTGTTTCAGCGCCTGAGGTAGAGGCGAATTCAGCCCTACCTCATTTAGTGAATGAACTCTTTTCAGTGGGTGTAAAAGGCCTCGTTGTAGCAGGGTTATTAGCAGTAGCCATGTCTACGGGTGACTCGTTCTTGAATGCTGGAGGACTGCTGCTTACCCATGATGTGGTGAAGCCCATGTATGACAAGAAGAAAAAAGTTAGGAATGAACTCAAACTAACGAAATACCTTACCCTAGTAATGGGTGTCGTGAGTATTTTCTTAGGCCTGCTATCCGAGGATGTGGTTAAGATCAGTTTTTGGTCGGCAAGTCTTTTTGGCTCTACCATCACCCTCCCATTAGTAGCAGGCATATTAGGGTTGAAGACAGATGCCAAGTCTTTTTTCACAGCATCGTGGGTGGCAGTCATTACTTTCGTTGTAGCAAGTCTGTATCTAGATAGCGAACAAGCGTATTTAGCGCCGCTCTTCAGCATCATAGCCAATAGGGTTAGTTTCTTTGGGATGCATCTTGTGCAGCACCAAAGCATTGCATTGGCTCATGCAGACGAAGCAGCCGCCTGGAAGCGTCGATGGCAACACTTACGAAAACAATTCATCAAGGCATTGCCTACACCCAAGAACCTCCTGCACTACTGTCAAAGGGAAACAAAAGAAGTAGCCCCTAGGCCATTCTTATTCATCGTATTTTGTCTTTTCTACTACCTCATTGCTTACTCGGTGTGGGCGATCCAAAAGACCCCTTATCAGGGTGCCCCATTTACGCTCGGAGTAATAGCCCTTGTTTTATGGACAGGTTTACTGGGTAAGAAGTTTTGGCCCGAGCACCTCCAAAAGTACTTCCCTGTATATTGGTATGCCTGCCTGTTCTACTGTCTACCGTTCGCTACGATGATGATGTTTATGGTGTTAGGAGGACCATCGGAGTGGCTTATCAACATTTTGTTGGCCAACTTACTCCTGGCAGCGCTCGTAGACTGGCTTAGCTTCACCCTGCTATCGATAGTAGGATGGGCTTCAAGCATCATGGTGTATCAAGGGCTTGTTTATGCCAAATGGATAACGCTGAGTATCTTTTTAGATACTTCTGTCTTTTATTTGTTGGTCTATACGTGGGTTTTCTCTATTCTTGTAGGGCTGCTGTTTGTGCGTAAAAAAGAAGATGACAAAGAAAATCCAAGTTTGCTGCTTCAAGAAGAAACGTATGCCCATGCGCTTGAAAGAGGATGGGAAGAAAAGTATACAGCGGGCCAGAACGGAAAACTTATTGATAGGCTGACATACCAGCAGATGATTGAGCTACCGCCTACGGTCTACAAAACCTATGGGATAGGTCTTAAGCCGATAAAGTTAATTATGAATACCATCAATGGAGGGATAGTAGCAGCCAATACTCAAACACATTCTATCGCCCTGTGTGTGAAGCAGGCACTAGAAAGTTACCCTTTAAAAGCGTCTCAGCTAGCTAAACTTTCCCTTGACCTGAAGGATGATTTTAAGTTTGGGGGTCATCGCAAATCGATAGTGTTTGCGATATGCAAAATAGTGCACTATGCCTACACCACTACGGGTAATACCTGTAAAATACGTATCTGGCTCGACAGGCCTAACCGTAGCGTGCATATCAGAAATGATGGGCCAGGAATGGCTGAAGAGAAGGTAGAACAGCTATTGAAAACTTCTCCACGTCCACCTATGAAGAGGGGAGACGTCGCTTTGCACTTTTGTAAAGCCATTATGGAACAATATGGAGGAAATCTCTTTTGTCAAACAAAGCAAGGGAGGCGCTCTTATACGGAGTTTATATTAGAATTTTATAAAATTAACTAATAATAATTAAAGATTGTAAAAAAACATACATAAGATTTGGATATCTCAAAAATTATCTTTTAACTTTGCTTTTTTAATAGTTTACGTAAATTTGTAACACAACTACAACTTATTTAAAATTAAATTACTGATAAAACTAAATTACTAAAATTATGAAAATCAATGAAACTATGAATAACATAAAAGAATTCTTTACGCTTGACCACTGGGTGGTCTATATTTTTCTAGCTATCATCGCTGGTGTTGGCTGGTATGTAGGCAGAAAAAATAAGGATATCACCGAATATGCCATTGCCAACAAGATGTTTGGCACACTGGTGCTCACGATAACACTACTCGCTACATATGTGGGAGGAGCCCGTACTGTGGGGCAAACCGCCAACTTGTTCTCGGATGGTATTATCATAACGTTGGTAGCAGCAGGTAGTTTCATTCCCATATTGTTCACAGCAGTATTCATTGCCCCTAAGGTGAATAATTTGAAGGGGTGCATCACAATGGGTGATATCATGGGTAAGTTCTATGGCAAGCCTGTAAGAATTACCACAGGTATAATTGGTACGATATACTCCTTGCTCTTCATTGCAATTCAGACAGTGGCCATGGGTCATGTGAGCCACGCATTATTGGGAATCAAGGCAAGCACGGGTATGATGGTGAGTGGAGCCATCATGGTGTTTTACTCTTTCTATGGAGGTGTGAAGTCT
>JAKSDE010000244.1 GCA_022360235.1 Cytophagales bacterium | reverse complement strand
GTTTATACTCCTCCTTATCATAAACATCTGTCACACCAAAGTTGTATCTTGTGCCTACAATGAGCCCAGACTCAAACGCATATTCTGCTCCCCCAACGATAGCGAAGTCAATGTTCTTGAACCTCCTTTTGAGATCTACTTTGGCAACTACCCTCTCCTCTTGATCAGAGGCAACCCCCTTAGCACGCGTTAAGAGTCCTACTTGAGGCCCTAGGTGAAAGCTTAAACCTTCTATACTGGGTAAGTGAAAATTAGCCAAAACGGGTACAGTAAGATAGTCTAACTTTAACTTAAGGTCCTTATTTTCTTTACTACCAACTCCAGCATAGAGTGCTTCTACCCTTATGCCCCATGTATCGTCAAACACATACTCCCCATATGCACCTCCGTGTAAGCCCCCCTTTGAGAGGTCGATCCCTTTTTTTCCCGTAACAGGACCTCGGTCGTTGGAAATCCAAGAGAGATTGCCCCCTACTTTGGGGCCGAAATGAATTGTTTGCGCCTTGACACCTGGTACAAAAAGTGCCGATGTAAGCATAGCTGATAAGATTACTTTTTTCATAGTTTTAAAATTTAAGTTAGTTAAAAATGATTATGATAGCAATAGTAAGAAATAGTATTGAGAAAACAAAATTAAATAATTTTTTTATTTTAATGAAATTTACGCTCTGGGTGTGTTGAAAAGTAGATTTTGATCCTTGAAAAACATTGTTTAAAGACGAGAGAAGTCTTTTTTTCGAGAAAATACTAAAATTCAACATTCCCGCTCTATAAAACCAGTCTCTCCAATTTTAAGCTCGTCAGGCAAAGAGAGATTTTACATACCCACAACAAATGCTACGGCCGTTGTTTATGAACCTCTAAAGCCAACTCGAGAGTAGAGGAGTTTACAAGGCATGTTGAAGCTATTATAAAGAAAGGCAGAAAGATCCCTGACTTTAAAAATGGGGGCTTGCGTGTACCTTTTACGCCTTCACTTTATTACACCCTCCCTCGCCCCAGCCAACATCTAACGATGTTATGGAGGGAGAATTTCGTGTTTGCTAAAATTACTTTGCTAAAACTTTGGCCAAGTTGTAACCTACATATGCTTGGATACATTGGTTGGTATGTTTACCAGCCCCAATTATTTTATCCTCCTTTTCAACTACCTCTAGCACCCCAAAGTTGTATCTTGCTCCTAGGGTTAGCCCAAAATCAAACGCATATTCTGCTCCTCCAACGATAGCAAAGTCAATGTCCTTGAATTTCTCTTTGACATCTACATCTTTTTCACCTTTCCCTGTATCTTGATTAAAAGAAGAAAACTTAGCACTCATTAAGAATCCTACTTGAGGCCCTAGGTGAAAGCTTAAACCTTCTATACTAGGTAAGTGAAACTGAGCCAAAACGGGTACAGTAAGATAATCTAACTTTGTCTTATTCCTATCATCTTTTTTGTCACCCATTCCCGTGTATAGTGCTTCTACCCCTACACCCCATGTATCGCTAAACATATACTTCCCATATGCGCCCGCGTGGAAGGAGAACATTGCGTTCTTGATACCACCCGGGTTATCGCCCTCAAAATATATGGATTGAGTAACCCAAGAGAGATTACCCCCTGCTTTGGGGCCGAAATGAATTGTTTGTGCCTTGACACCTGGTACACAAAGTGCCGATGCAAGCAGAGCTGATAAAATTACTTTTTTCATAGTTTTAAAATTTGAGTTAGAATTAAAAAATAATTATTGTAGCAATACTAAGAAATAGTATTGAGAAAACGAAATTAAATATTTCTTTATTTTAAAAATTTACGCTAATCATTAGGTTAGCGCACCAAAATACTTGGTTTCAGGAGGTGAAAATTAGAAGATTAAATTTAGCATGCTGTAATAAGCGTTAGTTTACATCAATTTCGCGTTTGATAGAATCAGGAAGTTCAGAAGGTAGCACAATGTGAACCATTACAGGGTAGAGTTCTACCTTGTTTTACCACACCTGTCCCTCCTGAGAGGAGGACCTAAAAATAGGAACTAAGAACTAGGAACGCTATATAATTTCTTACGGTTAATGTATTTTTCTACTTCCTCAGGTACGAGATACTTAATTGAGTGACGCTCCTGGATTGCTTTTCTAATAGAACTCGCTGAAATACCTAACAAAGGAGCATCGATCAGCTTAATGTGCGGATGTGTTATATTGACTTTCTTCTCTTTTGATTGAAAACGTGGATAGACGATTAAACTATAATTTTCTAATAGCTTTTTATGGTCTTTCCATTGGTCAAAAGTGGCTAAGTTGTCCTCTCCTATGATTATTATAAAAGAATAACGAGGATATTGCGTTTGAAGCAAGGTGAGTGTATCGATGGTGTAGTGGGGTGGAGACATTTTACATTCTATATCACAAGCCCTTAGGCAGTCATTGGCTGCAATAGCTAACGATACCATAGCTAATCGATCAGATACGTGGAGGAGATCGCTACTACTTTTGAGGGGATTTTGCGGCGTAACAATCAGCCACACTTGATCAACAAGGTGGCGCGTTACTACTGTGTTAGCAATGATTAAATGCCCTATATGAATAGGGTTAAAAGAACCTAAAAACAATCCTATTGTCAAGATAGTAACATTTAAAGTAGCGAATAGGGAACCACTACAGATACGCTACTCCGATCTATGATATAGTAAAACAGTTTGGATTTAGTATTGTATTTTAGTACCTAAAAATGAGTACAGCTAGCTACCCCTTAATAACGCTCCAGGGTTCTATTGTTGAGGCATTTTGCAGCAGGCTAAATTCGTCATTTTAACCTGCTTATCCCTTACTTTTTGATTCCCCTGCCGGGGGCCCTCACCGCTGTTGAAAAATGGCTAAAATTCCTGCCCTACGTGCTAAAAATTGGCCAACTCGTCGCTTTACTCCTCAAACACGCCAATTTTTGGCCGCACTTCGCTGGGAATTTTAAACATTTTTCAAAGGCGGATTTTTTATAATACTCACCCCTTCATAACGCTCGAGGGTTCTATTGTTGAGGCGTTTTCCAGCAGGCTAACTACGTCATTGAGCGTGTTTAGCCACGACGGTTTGTTTCCCTGCCGGAAGCCCTATTTTTTTGCAAGGTTTGTCGTGCCATCAAGGTTTTTCTCGCAAATGTTGTTATGCTATACATGAGTTTTTGTGAGCTAAAATAGTCATTTTAAGTGTAAAAGACACAGCATTGACTAATTGTTGCGGTTCATTGATTGAGTAGAGTATTGAATGTATTGGAGCCTCTTGAAGTATTTTTCAATCGCTCTCTTCTGAAACTTAAAAATCCTTAATTCAACATGAATTACTATAGTACCTGTTGATTGCTCCCTATTGAAGTCTTGTATAAGCTAGGGATGTTTAGATTATTATAAGGTTTTCTAGGAAGACCTATTTACAAAGATACAAATGGAGAAGCTACGTGTCTCTATTTTTTGAAAAACGGTAATTTTTCGGTGGTTAATTTAGATTATTACTATTCTAGCGACGAGATCGACTTGTTTCTAGAGATTTTCTCGTACTTCAGATCTCTCAATATAAATGCTTTGGGACGGACGTAGAATTCATAGGATCGAAGAGCTCCTATAGGACGCCAGCTAAGGTACATTTCCCAGCAGTGCAAATCTCTATGAAGCTCAATTCTTGTCGAAGTACCTACTAAATCTTTTTTCTTTATATCATAAGCACTACTAAAGCTAACTTTCCATTTTTCTGTAAGATTGAGTTCGCCATTAAAAGAAATTGTCTGGTTAACATCTTGGGGATTGAATCCTTCTTTAGTATACTCCCACGTATAATTTAGTCCTAGTCTCCATGGTATCTTGAAATCTACATAATGCTCAGGATCATTCTTAACACGGGCTAATTCTTCTTGATTTTCTAATCTACTAGGACTATCCTTGCCTAGTCCTAACTTCTTAGATTGAGAATTTAAGTCAACTGCCACACCCAAAGATGCTTTCTTCACTTGTCCTAATCCTTGGCCATGATTCCAAGCAAATTCATCGACTTTTTGTTGTCTAATCTCTAGCCTACCATTAGGATCATACGTTTTACTAATAAGCTTGTAAAGGTAAGGATCAAAGGTAGCATTCCATTGGAGGTTGATTAATTTATCTAGCAAATGAGTTCGTGCGTTAAATTGAATATCACTTAAGTGGAAACTATCTGCTAAAAAGTCATAAGATGTACTAAAGTCAAAACCTTCTAAAATAGGTACTTTCTTGGCAGCATCACTTGGATCTTTTTTACGCTTTATCTTCATCTCTAACGTATTTTTCAGGCTTATATCTACCCTGGCACTAGCGCGATTTCCTGGTGCCCCGTAGACAAATTTGTCAAACCTAGAACGTTTTTCTATTTTACCTGCTTCATTAACTCGAACCCTCTGCCAGTAGCCAAATCGTTCACTAGAGAAGTCAGGCGTATACGTAAAACCTATAGAAGGAACTAGCTGATGTCGAATAGCTTGAATTCTAGCATCTTGGGCAAAAAAATGGGTACCATACAGCGTGGTTCGAAGAGAAATACCCATATGATAATCCTATACACTTGAAAACCCTAGAATCGTATCTGCCACCGCCTTTTTCAAGGCTGGATCGTACCTATAAGTTAGCTTTTTGAAATACCACCGCTCGGTGTATTGTACCTGGGGCGTCAGGTTAAAATATTTTAAAACTTTGATATTCGTCTTAATAGGCAACGTGTGCTGCATACCATAGTTTCCTTTACTAAATAGCTCAGGTATATTAGAAAATTTAACATCTACCGTATCTTTACCAATAACATTCGAAAGTTTGTTCTGAAAGTTAAAGGTATGTTGGAAGAATATGTCCTTATGCCATTTACCCCCGGTACCCCCCTTTCCTCGGAAAGGATAGATACTATTTGTTCTCAGTGAACCCTCAGGAAACGTTATGTTAGAAATCTTTGTTTGTAGGTTTTGTGTATACTGTAAGTTTGTGCTTAACGCGTAAGGAAAGTTACGTAGCTTATTGGTATATCTGATATTAGACGTAAGGTTAGAATTTGTATTTTCATTTCCTGGCAAGATATTTCTTTCTCTAAATGATTTGCTTTGGATATTAACTTCTGCAATCAAACTACTATTTCTTTTTTGTTCGGGTTTATGCTGCCATTTAAACTGGAAGCTTTTTTCTTCAGAAGGATCTCCCTCCCTTATCCCTTTATCATTGCTATGTTGATAAAGTAGCTCTCCGCGATAATGATAACGTTTCTTATAACGTGAATTGGCTTGAAAGCCTCTAGCGCCTTTGGAGTAAACACTTCCTAGCAACATTAAATCGATATAATCATTAAAAGCAAAGTAGTACCCTCCATTTTTGAGGTACAGGCCTCGACGATCTTCCGAATAGCCAGGAAGGATAATACCCGAAGCTCTTTTCTTTTGTATAGATAAAATACCTAAGATAAATCCTAGCGGTACAGGAACGTCACTGAAATAGAGATTAAAAGGTCCTGATACGGCCTTATCATTGGGGATAAGCTTTATCTTTCCTGCCCCTATATAAAAGTGGGGTTCTGTTAGATTACAGGTGGTATATTTACCATGTCTTATATATACATTATTCTCTTCATCTTTTTTTATTCTCCCGCCATGAATAATACCCTCATCTTGTTTTTTAGCCCCTTTATCGATAATCGCTTTCTTAGATTTAAAGTTGTACTTCATGGCTTTTGCTAGGTATTGCTCATCGCCCTCTGTAAAAACGGGATTCCCCCGAAGTACCCCTGCGGTATCTTCTCTACCTGTCGCTACGATTGTATGGGTAGTCCAATCTAAAGAAGTTTCATCTGCCTCAAGTTTTATATCTTCATAATTGGTTACAGTTTTTCCATACAAAAACATTTTTTTTTGCCGTATATCGAACACGATAGAGTCTTCCGAATTGTATTCGATAGTAGACTTGATATCCCCTTCTTGTTCTGTAGGAAGTACTTGGGTAGGAATAGCTTCTGGAAGGGAAAAAGCTACATCAGTGCTAAATAATGAATCTAGTAACTGCTCTTCTTCTTTACTTAAACTATTTGCTACTGCTTGTGAGGTGCGCCATGCAAGGCCTTGTTCTTGGGTAGCAAATAGACGTGCCTCTCCTGCAAAAGGAGCCTGAGGAATAGTTGTTTCTTGAGACCAACTAGAAAAGGGAATAGCAATACCTGAATGAGGTTGCGCGCTTGAACTACAAAGTGCCTTGGGAAGAAGACGTGCTAAGGTATTCAGATTTACTGCCTGAACGCTACTTGTAAAGTAGCACAGGAACAATGCAAAAAATAGAAAGACATATTTTGATTTGAATACCAATGCTTTAGGTTTTAAGAGATTTCCTCAATTTTTTGTAAATTTATCGCATTCAATGCTATCAATCACATCGCCATGAAAAATATTGTAAGAATCTCATGTATCCTCACTTTACTCCTACTCGTTGCTTTTAACAAGGCTGGTATGAAGGAATATAAGGTAAAGTGTGTGGTTATTGATCCAGGTCATGGTGGAAAAGACCCTGGCACGCTTGGAAAATTTTCTAAAGAAAAAAACATAACTCTTAAAATAGCACTTAAACTCGGTAAAATTATTGAAAAAAACTTTAAGGATGTTAAGGTAATTTATACACGTACAACAGATAAGTTTGTTCCTCTGCGCGCGCGAGCCAATATTGCTAACAAAAATAATGCTGATCTCTTTATTTCTATTCATTGTAACGCGTTCTTAGATACACGTATACAGGGTACAGAAACTTATATTATGGGCTTACATACTTCGGTAAGCAATCTAGAAGTAGCTAAAAGAGAAAATGCTGTTATTTTGATGGAAGACGATTATGAAGAAAACTACCAAGGCTTTGTTCCTAATTCTTCGGAATCTCATATCTTATTCTCTTTGTATCAAAATGCCTATAACGAGAATAGTTTAAAACTGGCACAAAGTATAGAGTATCAATTTCAAAATAGGCTCGGAAGAAAAAGTCACGGCGTAAAGCAAGCAGGGTTTTTAGTGCTTTGGCAAACTTCTTCACCCAGTGTTCTCGTAGAAGTGGGCTTTTTAAGTCATAGACAAGAAGAAAAATATTTGAGTGATTCACTAGGTCAAACTTATATTGCCTCTGGAATTTTTAGAGCCTTCCGAGATTACAAAAATGATATAGAAGCTAAGTAACTAACTTCTGTTAGCCTATTTTTAGCTACTAAGTTTAAAATTTGCCAATCACCTATTATATTAGTAGCCGTACAAGCGCTAAACTAATTATTCTATGAAACTAAGTAAAGAAGTAAAGGTCGGTTTATTAGCAACGATTGCACTTACTAGTCTCTATCTAGGTTTCAACTTTTTAAAAGGAAGAGCGCTATTTTCTTCCAGAAATACTTACTATGTTATCTATGATAGCAGTGAGGGCTTAGCTGTATCTAACCCAGTCATCATAAACGGCTTCTCTGTAGGGATAGTGAAAGATATCAAGCTTCTGCAAGATGAAGATTTTAAAATTATAGTAGCCTTCGAAGTAAAAAAAGAAATCAAAGTTACTGATGCTACGATCGCCAAACTGATTAGTAGTAGCCTGTGGGGAGGTAAAGCGATTGAACTCATTATTTCGAAAGCAGGTAATCCCCTTCAAAATCATGATACAATTCCAGGAGCTATTGAAAAAGACGTGACAGATATTTTTAAGGAAAGTGCTGTTCCAGTCCTTAAAAATGCAAATGCGACTATCCTCCTCCTCAACGACTTTATCACTAACCTCTCTAACAATAAAGAGGAAGTTAATGCTACCTTTAGTAATCTAGAAGAAGCTACAAGAAGATTGAAAGAAATAATCTCTGTGAATCAAGGAAACTTTAACACGATTAGTAAAAATCTAGCCAAGCTCTCTACCGCCTTTTTTGACGAAAAAAATGGTTTAACTTCACTTTTAGCAAAGCTTAACCGGCTTGCTGGTGAAGTCGAAGAGGGTCGAATCAAAAAAATGGTTGAAAAACTTAGTAATATGTTAGCTTATATAGAAGAGGCACTGGGCAAAGCCAATGAAGGCGAAGGTACACTAGGTAAGCTCCTCTACAACGATTCTCTCTATACCAATCTGAATAATACTTTAGCGGATCTAGATAAACTTCTCATTGACCTAAGGGAAAATCCTAAGAGGTATATTCACTTCTCTGTTTTTGGTGCTAATAAGAAAAATAGAGAGCAGGTAGAATAACGACAGGATGAATGCATGTTATTTTTTCTCCGTACTATGCTTATTTCACCTTGATAAAAAAGGATGGCTAAGCAGGGGAGAAAACACGCTGTGTGTTTAATTACCTTCTTGATTCGTTAAAGCGTATAAATCACTAACTTAAAAAGCAAGAGGAGTAAAGTCAGTTATGGATCATGCCCTCAAAGAAGAAACACCCTCCCTCAAAGAACAGTGTGCTGACTTAAAGCAAAAGCTAACAAAAGTATATTTAGGAGGAGGACGCCAAAAAATTGAAGGTCAGCACCAAAAAGGAAAACTTACTGCTAGAGAACGCATTCACTATCTGGTAGATGCTTCTACAACCTTCCTTGAAATCGGTGCTTTAGCAGGCGAAGGTATGTACGAAGCGCATGGTGGTTGCCCTGCGGGAGGAGTTATAACAGGCATTGGCTACATAAAAGAACGAATGTGCTTAATCGTGGCCAACGATGCTACTGTAAAATCAGGTGCATGGTTTCCCATCACTACCAAAAAGCATTTAAGAGCGCAAGAAATAGCTATTCAAAATAAACTGCCTATCATTTACTTAGTAGATAGTGCAGGAGTATACTTACCCCTACAAGAAGAAATATTTCCAGATAAAAGCCACTTTGGCAGAGTTTTTAACAACAACGCTAAGATGTCTTCTATGGGAATCATCCAGATAGCAGCTATTATGGGAAATTGTGTCGCAGGAGGTGCCTACCTTCCTATCATGTCTGATGAGGCGATGATAGTCGATAAAACAGGCTCTATTTTTCTAGCAGGCGCTTATTTAGTGAAAGCGGCTATTGGTGAACAAGTTGATCACGAAACCTTAGGAGGAGCCACCATGCATTGCGAAATCTCTGGTGTTACAGACAATACATTCGAAAATGATCAGGCTTGCTTAGAAGCTATCAGGAGCATCTTTGATAAGTTGGGAAAACCAGCAAAAGCAGGCTTTGACAGAAAAAAATCGCAGCCTCCTAAAAAAAATCTAGCAGAAATTTATACGATACTTCCCAACAATCGTATGAAGCCCTATGATACCCTACAAATTATAGGAAGACTTGTTGATAACAGTGAATTTGAGCAATACAAAGCACTTTATGGGAAGACATTACTATGTGGCTATGCCCGCATAGAAGGCTGGGCAGTAGGCATTGTCGCTAATCAGCGTAACATAGTGAAGACCAAGAAAGGAGAAATCCAGATGGGAGGAGTTATTTACGGCGATGCTGCAGATAAAGCAGCAAGGTTTATTATGAATTGTAACCAACGCAAGATACCTCTCGTCTTCCTCCAAGATGTGACAGGCTTTATGGTAGGAAGCCGCGCAGAGCAGGGTGGTATCATCAAAGATGGCGCTAAAATGGTGAATGCAGTCGCTAACTCAGTAGTTCCCAAATTTACAGTTATTATAGGAAACTCCTACGGCGCTGGTAACTATGCCATGTGTGGTGCCGCCTATGACCCAAGACTAATTGTAGCCTGGCCTAGTGCACAAATCGCTGTGATGGGTGGAAAAGCTGCTGCTAACACACTCCTTCAAATAAAAGCTGCTGCCCAAAAAGCCCAAGGAAAGGCAATGACAGAAGCACAGAAAAAACAATTCCTAACAGAAATCACCAAGCAGTATCAGGCAAAGCTACACCCTTACTATGCTGCCGCCCGCCTCTGGGTCGATGCTATTATTGACCCCTTAGCAACAAGAGAAGTGATCGCTATCGGCATAGAAGCCGCTAACCACGCGCCTATAATGGAAAAATTTAATGTGGGGATTATCCAAACGTGAACTATCATCCCTTCTCACACCATGCCAATACATAGCGCTCATGAAAAGTATAAGAGATAGTAAGTGGCCTCGAAGCTAATTCCCCCCATAATACACCTTTGCAGCTTTTTGTAAACGAGGCAAGCTTTATATGTTGCTTAAGCGATAAAGTCTTTCTGCTATATGCCTTATAAGCAGCCTCCTTCGCACACCAATAAATACAAAGTTTTTCTAAGTCGCCCTCACTATCCTTTATTTCCTCGTCATTCAGAAACTTATGCTTTACCTTGTGCAACTTTTTATGCGGTAGTTGAATATCAATACCCACAGGATTTTTCTTATCTAAAAAAGCTACAGCAAAAGGAAAGCAATGGGCTATGCTTATGTGAAGGCTACTATTGAGCAAATTCGGTTTTCCTAGATGATCTTTATACAAGCCAGTATAAGCATAGCCTGATTTATGAAGCAGATACTTCAAAGCTACTCTGACGGCCAACCATTCTTGCTGTTTACGCGGATGGGTGATCTGTTGCCATGCTTCTTGTTCTGAAACAGAAAAAGAAACTTGTTTTAACAAATCCTCTACTGATTCGGTAATATGCCATAAAAGATAGGTGGCATCTACATCTGTTTTGACTAATTTATACACTGGCACTTTTACTTTACATTCCGTACCCAATTTACTACCTTTGTAATTAAATATTTTTGCTTAATTCATAACTATTCCTTATTGAACCTCTTCGTCGGGTAAGAAGGTGGTGTTGCCACCACCCCCTCCCCTAAGAACGCAGTGTGCAAGTTTCCCTGCACTACCTTTAGATTAGCAGGATAGAATTATTTCAATAAAATTGTTTTGTTGGGGTGCCTTCTGAAGGGATTCAAACAAAGATAAATCAGTAGGCTATTATCGTTGTTATGGTGTGGAAAAAAAGATAGCCTCTCTAAGCCTTTAAAAGATTACCAAAAATTTATGCCAGCCACTTACAAAATGTTCAAAAAAAGCTGTAAAGGGTCTTTGAAGAGTCTAGAAAAAGATATAAAAGAGGTGGAAAAGCAGCTTCAAGAATTGATTGATTCAGATGAAAAGGTCAAGCATCAATACAGTATTGCCACTTCGGTCAAGGGGATTGGCCCAGTGACGGCTTGTCAACTGATCCTGTGTAG
>JAKSDE010000368.1 GCA_022360235.1 Cytophagales bacterium | reverse complement strand
TGCCTTGGCTACTTTAGAAGGACTCATCCTTCTTGAGACAGAAGAATACCTCAAGGGAAAACAAGGCGAGCAGGACTCAGGGAATGGAACTTAGCTGCGTAATTTTTCCTCGCTCAGAACGAATTCTTTACAGATTGCCATCCCCACAGGCTCCGACCTACCCGACGCCTACTTTTTTGTGTGGTAGACAAAAAAGTAGGGCCCCCGGCAGGGGAAGCAAAAAGTAAGGGATAAGCACGTTCAATGACGTACATTGTCTGCTGCCAAACGCATCAACAATAGAACCCTCGAGCGTTATGAAGGGCCGACTAAAAAAGTGACTTTTATGGTCAAGGCTGAGCCCGTATTTATTCATGAATTAACTAGGGTGGATTAAATGTATTATTCTATTTGAGTATTTTCAAAATATAAGCTGCGTAGCGCTCTCTTGATAAGAAAGGTGATGGGAGGGTAGCCAAAGGGGTGCCCAGGGTGTGACTACCATGGAGGCAAGAAATGAGGTGCTTGACTGCTTAGGGCCCTCCGTTACTACAACCTCCTTCCCTGGTGTTTTATTTAATATATTTTTTGATACAGAAAAAAGATTAAAAAAATTTGCATCCTTCCCAAAGGGTAGTTATATTTGGGGTAGTAATGCTTAAGTGCGACGTGAAGTTATGCAAGCAATTGTTCTGCTAGGACAGAACCTACTTATGCTACTGATGGTATTCTATTGATACACGCGGGACCCGGTAACAGGGGTGTGAAGCTATCGAAACAATGTGCGCTGCTTGCGCTATGAAATCGTGAGAGGCATAGTATCTGCGAGTAGACTTCTATGGATTTTCCAAGCTTTTGCATAACGTAGTAATAGGACTGTAAAGCTACCATAGCAATTGTTTTTGTGACATGCGCATTAATTTTTTTTATAGTACAAAATTTTTCATAGTTTTAGAGACAACTAAGCTCAATAGGTCTTGAACACATCGCTTGCACATCTACCCCCCAAAAAGCAGGAAGAGCTAGCCATTATTAGGGAAATTATTCTTGCGAACGCTCCTGTAGAGATGATTATTTTGTTTGGCAGCTATAGTACAGGAAAATGGGTCGAAGACCGTTATATAGAAG
>JAKSDE010000517.1 GCA_022360235.1 Cytophagales bacterium | reverse complement strand
CTTTTCCTGACACGCTCAGTACCATGGCTCTTTACCACAGCACCTGCCAGGCGGTTTGTAAGCTCTTCCTATAAAGCGCTTACGGCGGGCCCTCCGCCATCTCATTTACAGCAGGCAAACAACGTTTCCGTTTATTGCGTCGTGACACACCCTCCCCAAAGCCGGGAGGAAAGATAAACTCCGCTGCCAGCAAACAGTGGTCAAAGCTGCTCTAGAACCCTACTGGGAAGCCCAGTTCGAGGCAAGCAGCTATGGATTCAGACCGGGCAGAAGCACTCATGACGCCATAAGCAAAGTCTTCAACACGGTCAAAGGAGCAGGCAAAAGGAGGCGGAGGGCGATGGAAACGGAGTTAAGGAAAGGTAAATCATCTTCACTTAACCACGCGCCATTGCTCTACCCTACCCTGGTTCCTATAATTGAGTAAAATAATAAAATAAAAATTATGATGCGTGAAGCACATTGATATCAAATATTGTTAACTTTGTAAGAAGTTAATTGATGCCCTTTCCATAAGGAGGAAGGTACGATAGCCCAACAATAGGGGTGGGCAGATGTTAATCCACTAGTTGTATCAACAGATTCATATGGGTCGCATAACAATGAAAAATGCATTCACCGTAGCACTAGCCTTCCTCAGTATCGAGGTTAGTGTAGCAGCGCCAACTGAAAGAAGCACTACGCGCTCAGAGACCGTCCAAGTAAGTGAGACAGACAATGCGAACACCCTCCTAGGGAGTGAAATAACTGCGCCAAAAGACACAGTTACAGCAATAGCACCTGAAGGCGAGGCGCTAGAAGAAGCGATGGAAAGGCCCAACTTCCATCAAGTGATCAAAGAAAAATTTATTGAAGGAGGATGGCAATTCATGACGGCCTTGCTCATCTGTTTAATTGTAGGGTTGACTATCGTCATTGAAAGAATCATCATTCTTAACTTAGCCACTGTCAACACAGATCGGCTATTGCTAAAAGTAGAAGAAGCGTTAACCCATGAAAGTTTGGAAGTCGCTCAGGAAGTCTGCAAGAATACAAGAGGCCCTGTAGCCTCTCTATTTACCCAAGGGCTTATACGAATGCCAGAGGGCATTGACATGGTTGAAAAGTCTATTATTGCATATGGTTCTGTGGAAATGAGTAAATTAGAAAAAGGATTAGTGTGGATATCTCTATTCATCTCGCTAGCACCCATGTTAGGATTTATGGGGACGGTAGTGGGCATGATCCAGGCTTTTGACGCTATCGAAGCAGCCGGTGATATTTCACCCTCCTTGGTAGCAGGGGGGATTAAAGTAGCCTTAATAACTACAGTAGGCGGCCTCATCGTTGCTGTCATTCTACAAGTATTTTATAACTACCTTGTCGCTAAAATTGATGCTATAGTAACAGACATGGAAGATGCTTCTATTGCTTTTGTAGATTTACTAGTAAAACACAAGTTAGCAGGTTAAACACCCATCAATGACCCAATACGGATGATTAACGTACTCCTCATCATAGGCTACATTTTACTGCTTATAGCGACCACGGGGGCTATACTCATGCCTATCGTAAATGCGTTTCAAAGACCTAGCCTATTGAAAAAAACAGGTATCCGCCTAAGCATATTACTTAGTTCGTTTCTTGTATCGCTATTACTGGCGTCTAATGAGGTAACGGCCACCTATCTAGCCTATGGGGTGAATGCTGCTATCGCTCAACTCGTGGGAGGAATTTTAATTCTTCTGTATATAACCTTCTTGATCGCCATCATAAGCACGCTCTTTACAGAACTCTACGGTATCATTAAAACTAAATAATACATGTTTAGAAAAAGAGTACGTGTAAGCCACCCACTCAATGCAGGAACGATGGCAGACATTGCCTTCCTACTGCTCATTTTCTTTTTAGTTACCGCCACCATTGATGCAGATAGAGGCTTAACCCTATTACTCCCTCCTAAGATAGCCTCTGATGAGCCACCTGTCCAGGTGGAAAAAAGTCAGAGAAACATCTTGAAAGTAGTTATCAACGAAAAAGATCAATTGTTTGTAGGAGAAGAGCAGATAGAAGCGATAAGCCAACTCAAAGCAAGCGTCAAAGAATTTGTTTTAAACAATGGTAAAAATCCCCACTTGTCTGATTCTCCTAAAGAGGCCTTAGTTACCTTAAAGACTGACAAAAACACACGCTACGCGCTATACATTGCCGTATTAGACCAGATACAGGGGGCCTATTATGAGATGTATGGAGAACGCGTGGGGCTTACAGCAGAGGCGTTTAGAAAGCTGGACAGAAGAAACCCCCACACTAGGAAGCGCTATGAGGCAGCCAGAAAGGATTTTCCCATGAATATTGCCATTATCGAACCAACCAACACAGAGGCGAATGAGGCACGTTAAGTTTCGAAAAAAATCAATTGCTCACCCACAGATACCCACCACAGCCCTGCCTGATATCATCTTTATATTGCTTTTCTTTTTTATGGTAACGACGGTACCGAGAAAAACAGCTATTAAAGTAGTACAGCAACTACCCAAGGCAGAGCAAATGCGTAAACTAGAGCGAAAGTCATTAATCAGTTATATTTACATAGGAAAGCCGCAACAGGTAGAAAAATTCGGTACCGAACCCAGAATACAAGTCAATGATGTTTTCATTACCCCTAATGAGATAGAAAGATTCGTGCAACAAGAGAAAAGTAAGCTCAGTAGGGTAGAGAGAGATCAACTCATCATCGCTTTAAAGATCGATGAAGAGGCCAAGATGGGCCTTGTCACAGCAGTACAAAATCAATTGAGAGCAGCAGGAGCACGAAGAATTATGTATACGACAGTGAAAAAAGACGTCTCTTTGCCCTAGGCGTTTAGCTAAATTCTTTCAATAACAGAGAGCTGATTGAATTAATTGCGATGATGAAACTACCTACAAAGTATAATCCACAAACAGTAGAAGATAAATGGTATAAACACTGGCTGCAACATAATTTCTTTCGATCAAAGCCTAACCCAAAGAAAACGCCCTATGCAATGATTATACCTCCTCCTAATGTAACAGGCATCTTGCACATGGGGCACATCCTGAACAACACAATTCAAGACGTATTAGTACGCAAAGCTAGAATGGAAGGGAAAGAAGCCTGCTGGGTGCCTGGTACAGACCATGCCTCTATTGCCACAGAAGCCAAAGTAGTAGCCCTGCTGAAAGAAAAGGGAATCAAAAAAAGTGACCTCTCTAGAGAAGCATTTTTAAAACATGCTTGGACCTGGAAAGAGAAATATGGAGGAATTATCTTAGAACAACTCAAAAAAATAGGTGCCTCTTGCGATTGGGAACGTACACGCTTTACCTTGGAAGAAAGCCTCTCTGAAGCAGTAAACACAGTATTTATCAAACTCTATGAAAAAGGTTATATTTATCGAGGAAACCGAATGGTCAACTGGGATCCCCAAGGAAAAACTGCCCTTGCTGATGACGAAGTCATCTATAAAGAAGTAACCTCCCCCCTGTACTACTTACGCTATGCACTCGTAGGAGATGACGACTATGTCACCATTGCTACTACCCGGCCTGAAACGATCTTAGGAGATACAGCCCTCTGTATTCATCCCAAAGACCTAAGGTATCAGCACTTGAAAGGTAAAAAAGCATTCGTACCGCTCATTAACCGACCTATCCCTATCATTGAAGACGAGTATGTAGCAATGGACTTTGGCACAGGCTGCCTCAAAGTAACCCCTGCTCATGATGTCAATGACTATGAACTTGGCCAAAAGCATCAACTTGCCTTGATCGATATCTTCAAGGAAGATGGTACGCTCAGTGAGGCTGCACAGCTTTATGGAGGGGAAGATAGGTTTGTCGTACGAGAAAAAATTGTAAAACAACTTAAAGAAGCAGGCCACCTCTTAAAAACAGAAAACTATAAAAATAGGGTTGGTTTTTCAGAACGCACCGATGCTGTGGTAGAACCTAGAATTTCTACCCAGTGGTTTGTGAAGATAAAAGAACTCGCCAAGCCTGCTTTAGAAAACGTGCTGAATGATACCATCCAGTTTCATCCCCCCAAGTTTAAAAACATGTACAAGAGCTGGCTGGAAAAGGTGAAAGATTGGTGTATCTCTCGACAGTTGTGGTGGGGGCATCGTATCCCTGCTTACTACCTTCCTGATGGAACAGTCGTCGTAGCTAAAAATAAACAAGAAGCTTTAGCAAAAGTGACGACACGTAATGAAAGCTTGACAGAAAAAGATTTAAAACAAGACGAAGATGTATTAGACACCTGGTTTTCTTCTTGGCTTTGGCCCCTTACAGTGTTTGATGGTTTGAAAGATCCAGACAATGAAGATATCTGTTACTACTATCCTACCCATGATTTAGTGACAGCGCCAGAGATTATCTTCTTCTGGGTAGCCAGAATGATCATGGCAGGGTATGAATTTAGAGGGGAGGCGCCCTTTAGAAACGTCTATTTCACTGGCATTGTCCGTGATAAGTTGGGAAGAAAGATGGCTAAATCACTCGGTAACTCACCCGATCCATTGACGCTTATTGAACAGTATGGCGCAGATGGTGTTAGAACAGGGATGTTATTCAGTTCCCCTGCCGGCAATGATTTATTATTTGATACCAAGCTTTGTGAACAAGGCAGAAACTTTGCTAACAAAATCTGGAATGCTTTCCGACTTATCAAAAGTTGGGAAACAAGTGCACAAGTAGATGACAAAGAAATAGCTATTCAGTGGTTTGAAGCAAAGTTTTACCAGACGCTACAGGAAGTAGAAGTCCATTTTCAGCAGTTTCGAATTTCAGATGCACTCATCACTATTTACAAACTAATCTGGGATGACTTCTGTGCGTGGTATTTAGAAATGATCAAGCCACGCTACGGCCAACCCATAGCAAAGCACACTTATGAAGCTACACTAGCTTTTTTCGAAAGCTTAATGAAACTACTTCATCCATTCATGCCCTTCATTACAGAAGAAATATGGCACCATTTAAAAAATAGAAATGAAAAAGATTGCCTCATCGTTGCAGCATGGCCACAACAACAGGCCTTGGATGAAAGCTTACTCAACCAAGCAAAATTCGCTTTTGAAGTCATTGCAAGCATCAGAAACATTAGAAACAAAAAACAAGTTGCCCCCCAACAAAAATTAAAGCTATACCTACGTCAAGAGATTCCCCAGTGGCTAGCAAGTTTTGCTTGCTATATAAAAAAGTTGGCCCAAGTGAGTCACATTGTGCCCAATAGCACGGAGGAAGTCAATGGTATTGGCTTTAGCGTAAATAGGTGTGAATGCTTTGTTCCGCTAGTGGAAAAAGTTGATCAGGAAAAAGAAAAAATGCATTTACTAAAAGAACTAACTTACACAAAGGGCTTCTTAACCTCCATCATGAAAAAACTCAATAACGAACGGTTCATTCAAAATGCCCCAGGAAAGGTCATAGCCATGGAACAAAAGAAGAAAGAAGATGCTGTATTAAAAATAAAAATGCTCGAAGAAAGTTTAGCTAAACTTTAATAAACTATTGGAATACAACTGTCATGGATCCACAATTTTTAAACCTATCAGCATCCACGCACAAAGCCACTGGAGGGAGGAGCTATGGAATCGTGAAGTATCTTTTTAGCTACTATTTTCCGTACAAAAGTAGGATAGTTGTGCCAGGAATTGCCCAACTAAAATAGGAAGACAAGCAGTTATACTATAAACTTATGTTTTGCCCATTTGTCACATATCTATGGATATGTACAAGCATAAAAGATGATAATGATAAGCTTAGCAGATATTCAAGCACCTATTGCTACTGAAATTCAAGAATTCGAAAAAAGATTTCATCAGGTTATGGAGAGTGATTTTTCTTTACTCAACCAAACTACAAAGTACTTGCTCAAACAAAAAGGGAAGCAAATGCGACCCATGCTTGTATTGCTGACAGCAGGAATTCAAGGAGGTGTTACAGAAAAAACTTACCGAGGAGCGACGTTAATCGAACTATTACATACTGCTACCTTAGTCCATGATGATGTAGTAGATAACGCAGCTTATCGGAGAAACTCTTTCTCGATCAATGCCGTTTGGAAGAATAAAGTCGCGGTATTATTGGGAGATCATCTCTTGACTAAAGGCCTACTCCTTTCGGTAGCACATAAAGACTATGACTTACTAGAAATCGTATCAGAAGCAGTAAAAGAGATGAGTGAAGGAGAGCTCTTGCAAATAGAAAAAGCTAAGCAACTTAATATGACAGAAAGTGTGTATTTTGAAATCATTCGAAAGAAAACAGCTTCCCTCATTGCAGCTTGTTTTGCAGTAGGAGCCTGCTCTGCCGGCGTTCCAACCAACCAGATAGAAAAAATGCATAGTATTGGAGAGAAGGTCGGCATGGCTTTTCAAATTAGAGATGATCTGCTAGACTATGGAACGCATGACATTGGTAAACCTCTCGGCATGGATATCAGAGAAAAGAAAATAACTTTACCCCTCATTTGTGCACTAAAAAAAGCTTCTTGGTGGGATAGGCAGAAAGTGTTGCATATCTTGAGAAATCATGGACACAAATCCAAAAAAGTAGCGCAAGTCATAGAATTTGTAAAATCCTTGGGCGGGATTTCCTATGCACAAAAAGTGATGAACAACTACTATAAAGAGGCATTTACTGCCTGCCAAGCGCTAGAAGACTCCGTATACAAAAAAGCACTTTCTTTGCTGATTCAATACACGATCGAACGCTGCAAGTAACCTAGCTAGTCGGCCCTTACCATCTTTACACCCTCTCATCTAGCAAGCAAGCCTTAATCGGTGCTACCAGCTTATCAATATCACCAGCACCGATCGTGACGAGCACTTCGAGGGTAGCAGCGCGTTTGAGCAAGTCAAGCAAATTATCTTTTTCACACAAAAATTTTCGCGTTATAGGCATTTGATCGAAGATGCATTGGGAAGACACGCCTGCCATAGGTGCTTCACGCGCTGGATAAATAGGTAGCAAAATAACTTCATCTGCCAGACATAAGCTTTGGGCAAACCCACTTGCAAAGTCTCTTGTTCTAGAGTATAGATGGGGTTGAAAAATAGCTGTTAGCTTCCTGCTAGGATACAACGCTCTGATAGAACGTAGCAAGGCCGTAATTTCTGTAGGATGATGGGCATAATCATCAATAAAAACAAGTGCTTTACGTTGAATGATATATTCAAAACGCCGTTGGACTCCCTGGAAAGTCGTTAGTCCTTGGCGAATTAAGTCAACTTCTAAGCCCAATGCTAGACAAACGGTGATTGCGGCGAGGGCATTCTCTACGTTGTGGTAACCCGGCATCGCTAGCTTGATTCCCCTGATGACCTGCGTTTTACTTATATAATCAAAGCAAACGTAGGCTTCTTCAAGGCGCATGTTTTCTGCACGGATATCGCTCCCTGCTAAGGCATATTGGGCGACGGAGGTCGCAGTTTTAGCTTGTGCTAAAAGCTTGGTAGCGACTTCTTGCTGGATGATCAGCTTACCATCTGCTGGAACACGCTCGGCAAAGGCGCTAAAATTTTCTTCCACAGCCTGCTTTCCCCTATAAATAGCTAAATGATCTGCCTCGACAGAAGTAATCACACTCCAATTAGGATGTAACCGTAAAAACGACTGATCAAATTCGTCCGCTTCCACTACTAGGATGGGAGCATCGGTAGTTTTACCACGCATCAAAAGATTGGAGTCATAGCCTTGCAAGAGGCCCCCTAGGAAGGCAATCATATTTTTCCCTGCTGCGTAAAGTAAATGAGCTATCATCGACGAGGTGGTTGTTTTTCCGTGGGTGCCTGCTACAGCGATAGTAAAATTAGTTTGGGTAAGGATGCCTAGTACTGCTGATCGCTTATAAATGAGGTAGTTGTTTTTACGAAGGTAGTTCAGTAACTGATGATTACTAGAGAGGGCAGGGGTGTATATAATTAAGCTTTCTGTTCGGTTATGTAATACCTCCTTGGGAATTAGTTCGACACGATCTTCAAAATGAATCGCTATACCTTCTTGGATGAGTTGCGCTGTTAGTGCAGTGGCTGTTCGATCATAGCCAAAGACTTGGGCGTTTTGACGCTTGAACCACCTGGCGAGGGCACTCATGCCTATACCGCCTACCCCTAGCAAGTAGATGTAGCTATATTGTTTCATGCTGTGTGAGCATACTGTGACTTTCTTTACTCCTGGAAATGTAAGCAAAGTTAGCTAAATACCTCGTTAACTAGCTCCCTGCTATGCTTTAAGCACACTTCCATCACAGTGTGTGTGTTTTTTCTTATTTTTGTTAAATAAAAACTGATTTATCCATGGGAAAAGAACAACTTGACGTACTACGTGAACCTGCTAAGGTCAGAGGAGTTCTTTATGCACTCTTAATTTACAACGACGAGGTTAATACGTTTAACCACGTTATTAACACGCTTGTGCGGGTATGTAAGCACACGCTAGAGCAAGCAGAACAATGTGCCTATATTGCCCATAATAAGGGGAAGTGTGTGGTAAAAGAGGGTGCTTTAGAGGAACTCAAGCCTATGTGTGCGGAGATTTGTGCAGAAGGCATCAATGCTTCCATTGTTGGAGACTAGAGGCGGGTGGATAGCCACGAACTTAGCAAGTGCCCAGAAAAGGGAGAGGATAGTCATTTTCTAAACAACAGAGAGGTTATAGATGGATGAATGTCTTACTACGAATACTAACACTATGTTTTCCCACGCAAAGCTTATTGAAGATGCCGTTAATGAAATTTCCAAACTTCCTGGCATAGGTAAGAAGACAGCCTTTCGGCTGGCTTTATTTTTGTTAAAAGAGAAAAAAGAATACACAGAAAAATTGGCAGCAGTGCTATGCAAGTTGCGGTTAGAAACCCAGTACTGCAAGCAATGCCATAACGTAGCAGACAGTGCTACCTGTCGTATTTGTGCTAACCCCCAGCGAGATCAAGCGACCATTTGTGTAGTAGAAAATATTCAAGATGTGTTGGCTATAGAAAACACCACCCAATACAAGGGCTTGTACCACGTACTAGGTGGGGTTATATCTCCGATAGAGGGCATTGGGCCTGATCAGTTACAAATCACCTCATTAGTAAGCAGAGTAAAGGCAGAGAACACACAAGAAGTAATTTTTGCATTGAGTACTACGATTGAAGGTGATACCACGGCCTTTTACATTACTAAAAAGCTGAAAGATTGTAGCGTAAAGATCAGTACGATTGCACGAGGGGTAGCAGTAGGAGGGGAGTTGGAGTATACTGATGAGGTTACCTTAGGCAGAAGTATCATAGGGCGTGTATCTTACCAATAAGCATAGCCTTTTCTGAGTTCTGAGTTCCGGTGCGACGTGAAGTCATGCAAACAATTGTTCTGCTAGGGTGTGTCACGAAGCAATAAACGGAAATGTTCTTTGCCTGCTGTAAATGAGATGGCGGAGGGCCCGCCGTAAGCGCTTTATAGGAAGAGCTTACAAACCGCCTGGCAGGTGCTGTGGTAAAGAGCCATGGTACTGAGCGTGTCAGGAAAAGACCTACAAG
>JAKSDE010000516.1 GCA_022360235.1 Cytophagales bacterium | reverse complement strand
TGGTTTTACCTGTCTTAGGTCCTACTACCACCTCTCCTCCGGCAAAGAGCTTGCGCTGTAAGCACTGCTCTGGGGGCAAGGGATCACCCGCTGCCTCCACTTCGCTGGCCAAAAAGTGCTCCAGCAAGCTTAGGTTCAGGCTCTTGCCCCAGCGCCTAGGCCGCGTAACGAGCACCACATCCCCGCTGTCTTGAAGGAAATCTCGCACCATCAGGCTTTTGTCTACAAACATGCCTCCTTCTAGCAGCAGCTTGGCAAAGTCATCTGTACCCGTTTTTATGTTTACGGCTTCTGTGTGTTTCATAGCCGTAAGTTACCTAAAAACTCCTGTCGTACCAAGCCAGCCTGGAATTCTTGGCTAGGAGCGTAAAAGTCTTAGAAGCGCTTACCAAGGATATGATAGAGATCAATAGCTTGACTTCCTGGACGAAAAGCTTCTGTAGTGTGTTGGTTGTCTCGTTGTTAAAGTGCGGAGGGGGGCTCGTTTCTCTTTTTCTAATTTTTTACTTTTTAACGGCTGTTACCTTACTAGTAAGCGCTGATTTTCCTACCATTCTACTGCTACAAAGTAGGAGTGTGGATAAACTGTGGATAACTCGATTGCATATTGCCCATAGCACAGCTACCTTTTTACTCAACTTTTGAGACTTTTTCTTTTTTCATCTATTATAGACATTATCCCAATTGTTCATGTGTTACCTATTTTCTCTGCAATATCTTTTTTTGAAACAAGGGAAAGCAGCAACAACTTCTTCGTTGTGTAGCAGTGGGTGAAGTAGCGGTAGCAGATGCAGCAGTAACATGATGGGGCTGCTGCTGAGTATCCATTGGCTCTTGGGCTGATGGTTCAAAGCTTTCAGCAAGAGTATTTTGAATGGTTGCACTGTAATTTGAATCTTCCCTCATTAAAATTTTTACTATCTCTTGGTTAGCACTTTCGGCCGCTAGGCTTAAGGGGGTACAATGATAACTATCTTCTGCATCGATATCCGCCCCTTTTTCTACAAGAAAGTCTACTACCGCTTTGTGACCCTCTCTGACTGCCCAGTGCAGGGCGGTTTGACCAGAATTGTCTTTTGCCTCCATCTCTGCGCCCATCTCGAGCAGCTGAGTAACTACCTCTTGATGACCATTCACTGCTGCCCAGTGCAAGACGGTGCGACCATACTCGTCTTTTTGCTCTATCTGTGCGCCTGCCTCGAGCAGCTGGCCAACTAACTTCTGGACAAAGTTAGAGTCAAAAGCTCTTTCTTTAATATTCCGCCACCCTGATTCTGCCCAGTGCAGGGCGGTGCGACCAGCATTGTCTTTTGCGTTGATCGCTGCGCCCGCCTCGAGCAGCTGAGTGACTAACGCTTGATCTCTCCTCAAAGCTGCCCAGTGCAGGGCGGTGCGACCATACTCGTCCTCTACGCCCCCCTCGAGCAGCTGAGTGAATACCTCTTGATTACCCTCCTCTGCTGCCAAGTGCAGGGCGGTGCGACCAGAATTGTCTTTTGCGTTGATGTCTGCGCCCGCCTCGAACAGCTGACGGACTACCTCTTTCTGATCACATTTCCGATCACACAAAGCTACCTTGTGCAGGGCGGTTTGACCAGAATTGCTTTTTGCGTTGATCGCTGCGCCCGCCTCTAGCAGCTGACGGACTACCTCTTTCTGACCAATACCTGCTGCCCAGTGCAGGACGGTGCAACTATCCTCACCTATTGCATTGATCGCTGCGCCCGCCTCGAGCAGCTGACGGACTACCTCTTGATGACCATTCGCTGCTGCCCGGTGCAGAGCGGTTTGACCGTACTTTTCTTTTGCGTTGATCG
>JAKSDE010000513.1 GCA_022360235.1 Cytophagales bacterium | reverse complement strand
GAGATGGCGGTGGGCCCGCCGTAAGCGCTTTAGAGGAAGAGCTTACAAACTGCCTAGCAAGTGCTATAGTAAAGAGCCATGGTGCTGAGCGTGCTAGCAAAAGGCATACAAGATAGGTCAGGTGGGATCGGATAAGAAGGTGGGGTTACCACCCCCCCCTCTCCTTAGAACATAGCGTGCTAGTTTCCCAGCACTATGCTCAAGCCTCTTTACGCTCGATCATGATCGTGAGCGAGCGGACAACATTAGCATTATTGTTACTTGACGGTGACAGTTGGGGGGCAGTATCAGTAAGTTGCTCGGATTGTCACTACTTCCTTCCTTCTTCGGTTGGATGGGGTGTAGATCCCATTGCATCTTTTTAGTTATCCGCTGCTTACCTACTGGACAGTTTTCCTCCCTGACGTTTCCAGAGGGCAGTCCAATCTGGTCGTTTGGCTAAACGCTTTAGCAGTTGCCATGTTTGACGTTCTTGGAAGTATGTAGGCCAGCAGGGGTCAGAGGGATTCGATGCGTTCTTTATATGATGAGCGTAACGGTAATTACAAAGCCTGTTATAAAGGAAAGCACACCTAAGCTCCCAAAGAAATGCATCAGCTTTTTCTTGAATTTAGTAACAAATATAACAGAAGCTAAGTCTAGAAAGCCATAAACAAACCGCTCCACACCAAATTTAGTTTTGCCATATTTCCTAGCATAAGGTACCGCTTCTTTCTTCCCGATTTTCGTAAATCCATTCTATTTCGCAATGACAGGTATAAAGCGATGCATTTTACCATAAATATGTAAACTTTTTACTACCGCTCATTGATAAGCCTTAAGAAAACAGTTGAAGTCATATAAAGAATAATGACAGCCATAGAAATTTTTTCAGCCATTATGATACGCTCTTCCTATTCAACTGACTTTCTTGGATTCCTAGAGAATATAGGAATAATGAGTGTAAAAACGCAACCTGTGAGTAAGATACTCAAAAGACTAGCAAACACCAAACGCTCGGGTGTCATATAGTGCATGATGAATGCTATTGTATCTTCATCAACTCCTTTGGTTTGTAGAGCTTGTTGTACACCACTAAGCAACTTTTCTCGGAGCATAGTATCCATAAGCCTAACACACATATAGCTAACTAACCCTAGGAGGAGTACAGCCGAAAAGACTACAACTAAACCTACTTTTACGCCTTCAGTGTAAGACATGAAGCCACTATTTGCTGATTTGTAAAAGTAATGGCCTGAGTAAATGCCTAGTAATAGAACTGCATACACAAGCTTATCCCCTAATGGACCCATTAATTCTATTATTTGAATGACCAATATATAAGCAACAAGCCCAAGTGCTGTGATTATACCACTTTTAATACCTATTGACCACATCTTCATTTACTTTTTTACCCCTACAATTAAAGTGCTCAGAAGTTTTTGCTCTCCTCTTGCTTAAGTAAGGGCAAAGTTATAAAAATATACTGCTTCTTTGGTAGTAAGCCACTGGTATTGATTGTAATTTTTTATCAAACGATGGCCGTAAGCCCTCTTGGTGCAGCAGGAGGATGAAAGGCTGTATGTTTTTTTAAGCATATTTTGCTATCTTCTTCGCGGGTGGTGGGGCACACCGTTTCAGCTGGTGGAGCTATGAGGCCTTTGCGGCTTAGGCCCAAGAATCCTTGAGCTGAGGCAAGAGGAGTGTCAACTTTGTAGTGTTTATAACTTTTTGTTCTTTAGTAAGCATTACAGATGTCAAGTTTGAAGCTGGGGAAGGCGAAATTTGTATTAACTTTAGCTCAGCGAAGGTACTAGGCTAAAAATTACCATTGGCAACTCACTGTATCATGAATTTTGAAGAAGAGCCCATTATTCGTGTAAACGATGCAACTATCTACCAGGGTATGCATCCTATATTAAGTGACCTTCAGTTTGATATCAAAAAAGGAGAATTCGTTTTTCTCATTGGAAGAACAGGAAGTGGAAAAACCTCATTATTAAAAACACTCTATGCTGATCTGCCGCTAAAGGCAGGAGAAATAAATGTAGCAGAATTTGATTTAAAAACGATTAAAAATGTTGCTATTCCTTTCTTGAGAAGAAAATTAGGCATCATTTTTCAGGATTTTCAGTTATTGATGGACAGAAATGTAGAGGAAAATCTTCAGTTCGTCTTAAGGGCAACAGGCTGGAGAGATAAATCGATGATGAAGCGAAAAATAGCAGAGGTACTTATAAAGGTTGGTCTAGGATTAGCAAGTAAGAAAATGCCTCACCAGTTGTCTCAAGGGGAACAGCAACGTGTAGTTATTGCGCGTTCTTTATTAAATAATCCGTTTATCCTGTTGGCGGATGAACCTACAGGTAACCTTGATCCAGTGGTAGCTGATGAGATTCTTGAGCTTTTTAGGGAAATTAATTGTGGAGGAACTGCTGTTTTAATGGCTACACACAATTATCAATTCATCGAGAAGCATCCGCAAAGAGTATTTAAATGTGAGCATGGACGCATTAACCTATATTCCGCATGATAAAACTAATCTGAGTTCCGAGTTCTGAGTTTTAGGTGGGTTGTATTGAACCGAGGCTGTTGCAAAACTAGGTTACACCCCTTCTTGATAGGCTACATGAGCGGATTTTGATGCGTTTGGCAGCAGTCTAGAACTGTATCAAACCCCCTGGCTACTACAAGGGTGTTTGCTTGAGGTATTTTCGATAAGGAAATTCATTGCTTGGAATGAGGAAGGTAATAGAGCATTACCCTATTCTCTTTACGAAGATACTTCTGCGCTATACGTTGAATAGCAGCCGCATCTATCTTACGGTATTCGTCGATTTCTGTATTAATTAAATTCGTATTATTAAAGAAAACATGGTTCAAAGATAACGCTTCAGCAATATGATGCATGCTACTACGTGCGTTAACAAGGTCATTTTCCATTTGATTTTGTAATTTTTGAAGTGTTTTTTCCGTTATAAGCTGTGCTTTTACCTTTTCAATCGCTGTATCAATAGCGCTACTGACAGTATTAATATGGACGCTTGTATTCGCTATACCTAAAACGATCAAAAGGCCTTCATCTTCCAGAAAATAAGGAAAGACATTTACTTGCAAAGCTACTTGCTGTTGATCGACCAGTGTTTTATGAAGCCACGAGCTTTCCCCTTGGCCTAAGAGCATAGCTAGCATAGTTAGTGCATAAGAATCTCGGCTTTCCATTTCAGGAATGCGATAGGCTTGGTAAACAGCGGGTAATTCAATAAAATCGTAAACAGTATCTACTATTTGTCCTTTAAGGGGAGGTTCTTTTATTTGTGGCCTATAGATAGGCGTTGTACCCCTAGGAATTTCTCCGAAATACTTTTCTACTAAAGCTTTTGTGTTAGCAATATCAATGGCTCCTGCAATCGTTAACGTAGCATTGTTAGGGACATAGTACGTTTTATAAAATGTCATAAATTCCTCAAGTGTAGCAGCATCTAAGTGCTCCATCGAACCAATAGCTGCCCACTGATAAGGATGGTGCTGGAAAGCACGTTTGAAGATTTCTATCCATACTGATCCATAGGGGCGATTATCATACCGTTCCCTTTTTTCTTCTTTAACTACTTTCCGTTGTGTTTCTACACCGACAAGATCGACTTTAGCATGCAAGAGTCTTTCTGACTCCATATAAAGACCTAGTTCAAGTTGGTTAGCGGGTAGTGTTTCGTAATAGTAAGTATAATCTTGTGTGGTATAAGCATTGAGATGTCCCCCTGCCCCTAGAATAATTTTATCATACGCCCCCCTATCAATATTTTCAGTTCCTTCAAATAGCAAATGTTCAAAAAAATGCGCCAAGCCTGTTCTGTTAGGCTTTTCATTTTTAGCACCTACATGGTACATAACACCTATATCTACAATAGGTGTACTATTATCTCGGTGTAAGATCACATGAAGGCCATTATCTAAATCATATTCTACGAATTCAATAGGCTTCCCTTGCCCATCAGCAGCGGTAGCTATACCTATTAAACTGATAAGCAAGCATAGAACCTTTTTGCGTATTATCCTCATAGCGAGCTAAAATTTATGTTGATGGTAGGTGAAGTCTTAGTCTAATTTAAAAACAATTTATCTACCGGTGTTATCATTAAAAAAGCAGACTGTATGGGTTTAGGGCTAAAAAGTTCAAGCGCTTTGCTTTACCTTTGCTATCGTTTCTCCAATATCAGCAGGTGATTCAACTACATGAATACCACATGCACGCATAATTTTCATTTTGGCCTTAGCCGTATCATCAGCACTGCCAATGATAGCACCGGCATGCCCCATTCTTCGGCCAGGCAGGGCAGTTTGTCCTGCAATAAAGCCCACTACTGGTTTAGTACCCTGCTCTTTGATCCACTGGGCTGCTTCTGACTCTGTATTTCCTCCAATTTCACCGATCATCACAATACCTTCAGTTTCAGGATCATTCATCAGCATTTTTACGGCTTCTAAAGTCGTCGTACCAATGATGGGGTCTCCCCCTATTCCAATACAAGTAGATTGCCCTAGCCCTGCTTTAGTAATTTGACTAACAGCTTCATAGGTAAGCGTGCCCGATCTTGATACGATTCCGATACTCCCTTTTTGATGAATAAATCCTGGCATAATCCCTACTTTCGCCTCACCAGGGGTAATTACGCCTGGGCAGTTGGGGCCAATCAAGACCACCTCTTTGTCTTTGATATATGCTTTTACGGTAATCATGTCTTGCGTAGGAATACCTTCCGTGATGGTAATGATTAGCCTCATGCTCGCTTGGACTGCTTCTAAGATAGCATCGGCTGCAAAAGCAGGGGGAACAAATACGATAGATACATTAGCTCCTGTGTGGTTAATCGCTTCTTTGACTGTATTAAATACGGGTTTGCCTAGGTGCGTCATGCCTCCTTTACCTGGTGTAACGCCACCTACAATATTGGTTCCATAGTCAATCATCTGCTTGGCGTGAAATGTTCCCTCAGCGCCAGTAAACCCTTGTACAAGAACTTTCGAATTTTTATTAACTAAAATACTCATCTTTCTATTTTCCTTTCTATGGGGCTTGGTTGTTGGAGAGCAAAAATATAGTACTTACTTCTTACTTCAAAGCGCTTGCATGCGTAAAGAAGCATCTTAAGCTACCAATGTCATCTCAAATAAAGCTATCATATGCTTTTGGAGGCTGTTTGAAACTGCTTGCATTGCTTGTGTTTTTTTTAATACTTGCTCCATTGAAGTCACTTGTTTGTCTTTGATACCGCACGGTACAATATGGTCGAAGTAGTTTAAATCTGTGTTCACATTTAAAGCGAGGCCATGCATTGTTATCCAACGGCTGGTTCTTACCCCCAACGCACAAATCTTGCGGGCATTTTTACTACTCTTGTAGTCCAGCCAGACACCGGTAAGTCTTTCTATGCGGCCGGCTTCGATCATGAAATCCTTAAGTGTCAATATTACTGCTTGCTCAAGCAACCTTAGGTAGCGATGAATATCTGTAAAGAAGTTATCTAAGTCTATTATAGGATAGGCAACAAGTTGCCCTGGCCCGTGATAGGTAATATCTCCACCTCGATTGGTTTTATGAAAAGTTATGCCGCTATCTTTTAATTGGCTCTTCTCTATAAGTAAATGCTCTTCAGCACCACTTTTACCCAAAGTATACACGTGAGGATGCTCACAGAAGAGTAAATAATTAGGGGTAGGTTTTTGTGCGTCCTTTGGAAGTTTTCTGTTGCGTAATTTAATAGTCATGATTTCCTGGAAGAGCATGTCCTGGATATTCCATGCCTTTTGGTAATCGATAAGCCCGAGTTTTTTTAAATAGACTTGTTTATTTTTCTTGTTCATGGGAACCCGTGAATTACAGGAGGTCACTATCATTTTCAACTATTTACACCCCGTTGACTCCAATAAACCATGTATTTATTGAGAATTATTCATCGAGCGCGTGTTATTCATTACGCAAAGCGAGGTGATTTACTTGCTGTTGCTTACTAAGGTACGTGTATTTACCGTTCCATTCAACGTGAAGGATGATAGTGGAATGCCTATTCATCTATAATTAGCATTGCATCTCCGTAGACAGAGAACCGATACTTCTCTTTGATAGCCACTTGATAAGCGTGCATAATTAGGTCATAGCCTCCGAAAGCAGCAGAATTTATAAGTAACGTAGATCCTGGTAAATGGAAATTGCTAATTAGCAAATTACACACTCTAACGGTATAAGGAGGAAAAATAAATTTATTAGTCCAACTTTGGATAGGCTTTACTCTTGAAGAAGCAGAGATCGAAGACTCTAACGCCTTGAGAGAACTGGCTCCTACTGCACAGACTCTTTTTTTATTGTCTAATGATTTGTTGACTAAGCGCGAAGTTTCCTCACTGATCATAAAGCCTTCAGAGTCAACTTTATGCTTGGTGAGATCCTCTACATCAACAGATCGCAGTGTGCCTAGCCCAATATGCAAGGTAATGGGAGTAATAGCTACGCCTTTGAGCTCTAGACGTTTCAGAAGATTTTTTGTAAAGTGTAACCCTGCCATAGGTGCAGCCACAGCGCCGATATACTTTGCATAAACCGTTTGATAATTCGCTCTGTCTTCAAATTCAACCTTCCTATTAATAGATTGAGGAAGTGGTGTTTCCCCTAGTTCATCAATTAGACTAAGCAGCTCTTGAGAATTTCCTTCAAATAAGAATTTGAGTGTTCTGCCCCTAGACGTAGTATTGTCTAATACTTCTGCAGTGAGCTCCCCATTCCCCAAATACAATTTATTGCCGACACGAATTTTTCTCGCTGGATCAACCAGCACATCCCAGAGGTGTAATTCCTCATTCAACTCTCTTAAAAGAAATATTTCTATAGGGGCACCTGTCTTTTCTTTGGTACCATAAAGTTTAGCCGGAAATACTTTTGTATCATTGATCACCAAGGTATCACCCTCATCAAGATAGTCGAGGATATCTTTGAATATTCTATGTTCAATTTTGCCTGTATCTTTATGCACTACCATCAGGCGAGCATCTTGCCTATCTTCAGGAGGATATAAGGCAATTAGCTCTGGCGGCAAATTAAATTTAAAGGCTGATAACTTCATATACGTCCAATTTCTGTGAGTGAAATTTCCAAACTACAAAGTTAATAAAATGTTTGTGACCTTGTAACGTTGCAGTAATTATGTTGGTGCAATAGGGTGTTTAAGCATCTACCCTTGACCACTCAACAAACTTAGGGGGTAGCTCACGACAAGCTAACTAAAATCTCGCCCCTATATCAATACTTATAAAATCATTTTTAAAAAGAACCTTTTGTTCCCCTTCCTCACTGGCTTGTTCTTTTATCGTATTGACAAGGCCTCTTTGGTAACTGATACCTCCAAATACACTAATGCCTGAACTAATGCCATATTCGACACCCACGCCCAATAAAGTAGCAGCATCGAAGGGCTTGAACTTCTTGATGAAGGGCGAATGAGAAGTATTTATTTTAGCCGCTCTTTCTTCAATTTTAACTTCAAAAACACCCCCTAGCTGGAAATATAATTTAGTGTCTAAACTAATTTCATTCGTATATAGCTTAAATAAAATAGGTAACTGTAAATACTGAAGGCTATGTTCTTCACTGATTTGAAGCTTCTCATTTTTAATCGATGCGCGTTTAGCTGCATAAAGTAAGCCCGTACTTAGGCAATACCTCTCCTTTATATATATGTCATAGATTGGGCCGATAATAAGCCTTAAAGCACTTCTACTAGATGAAAAACTTGAAGTATCAGGATTTGTATTGACTCTGTTAAACGATATACTAGGAGATATTTTTATACCGAGCCGATTTTCTGCTGGATAAGTAGGCGGGAGATCTTTTGACAATGCATACGTACTGATTAAACAAACTGAAATAAGAAGGATATATTTTTTCATACTGCAAAAATAAATATATTCGTCGCAGAAATAAATAATGTTACGAAATTTATTAGTCGCTTTTTTTCTGAGTATCACCTGCGTTACTTGTTCATCTGACGATCATTATTTGAAAATTCCAGATGTAAGTAAGATACAAGTTGATTTGAAGATAGCGCGGCTAGAGCGTGTATTGTTTGGATTAACGAGCAAGGAGGAGATACGCACTTTTTTAAAAGACTATCCCCTTTTTGCTAAAAAGTTTCTAAAGCTCGATACCTATTCCCACGATTCTATCCTGGTAGATGAGTTATGGCAACTTACCCATAACGCTCACATGGTTACACTATATGAGGAGGTGCAGCGTGTTTTCGGCAACTTTTCGACAATACAGCATCAATTAGAAGAAGCTTTTCGTTATATCCGCTACTATTATCCCTCATTCCACCTTCCTAAGATCGCTACGTTTATTACGGGCATGGGTACAGACTTATATGTAGACGATAGCTTGATCGTCATAGGACTCGATTTTTTTCTAGGCGAAGGGGCTAAGTTCAGGCCTATCGCGTTGCCTCAGTATATATGCAATACGTACCAACCGCTTTCTATTGTTCCTAAGATAATGCTATTAATTTCACAGCAGTTTAACGAGACAGATAATGAGGATCATACACTTTTAGCAGATATGATCTATTATGGAAAAGCTTACTACTTTACAAAATCGGTCCTTCCCTTTACAGCAGACAGCCTCATTATCGCTTACACAGCGCAACAACTAGCAGATGTACAACAAAACCAAGCTATAGTGTGGGAGCATTTTATTGAAAACGAATTATTCTACAAAACCGATCATTCAGTAGTAAATAAATATATAAACGACAGGCCCTTTACGTTAGAGATAGGTCCGAGATGTCCTGGAAGAATTGGTCACTGGCTCGGTTGGGAGATTGTAAAAAAATATATGGCTATGCATACAGACCTTACCTTACCCACACTGATGCGTAATTCCCATGCACAAGCCTTATTGAGGCAATCAAAGTACCGACCCAGAGGACTATAAATTCAAATGCTAGGTTGACATGCCACTAAGGGCTATTGATAGAGGTCGGACTGTTGTGCAAACCGCGTACAGACAAAGGCAAAGAGGAGACCTCAGAAATGTACCCAGTAGTCTAGGCTAAGTTGTTCTGCATTTTCCCTAACTCCGTCTTGAAGCGTGACCCTATTCTATACACTCATAGCATAGGTCTAGCTTTTCGCGATAGCTGTCAAGTATTTTTCCTGGATTACCCTCCTATTCCATTGAAAGGCAGATTATTAAAATAGCGTTTGATTAACTAACTTCGTAAGAAAAGCGGATGCGTGAAGAATATCTTAAAGGAGCAAAAACGCACTTAACAAGGGGCGACGAGGAAGTAGATCGCGCCTTACGTCCCCTCAATTTTGAAGATTTTACAGGCCAAAAAAAGATCGTAGAGAATATTAAAGTCTTTGTACGAGCTACCCAACAAAGAGGAGAGCCGTTAGACCATGTACTACTCCATGGCCCCCCAGGACTCGGTAAAACAACCCTAGCACACATCATTGCCCATGAATTGAATACCCATATTAAAGTTACCTCAGGTCCTGTGCTGGATAAACCGAGTGATTTGGCAGGGATGCTAACAGCGCTTGAGCCCAATGATGTTTTGTTTATTGATGAAATCCATCGGCTTAATCCTGTGGTGGAGGAATACCTCTATACGGCAATGGAAGATTTTAGAATTGATATTATGCTTGACTCAGGGCCGAATGCACGCAGTGTTCAAATTAACTTAAACCCTTTTACACTCATTGGTGCTACGACCCGTGCAGGGTTGCTTACCTCGCCGTTCAGAGCACGCTTTGGTATTAATGCACGCTTAGCGTATTATGATGCTAACCTGCTTACACAGATTGTCAAACGATCGAGTTGTATCTTAGCTGTTACTACTGACGAAGTGGCCGCCTACGAAATTGCACGGAGGAGCCGGGGCACCCCCAGAGTTGCTAATAACTTACTTCGAAGAACGCGTGATTTCGCCCAAATTAAGGGGGATGGTAAGATTGACAAAGTAATTGCACAACTTGCCTTAAAGGCCCTAGATGTTGATGAAAATGGGCTCGACGAAATGGATAATCGTATTCTTACAACCATCATCGAAAAATTTCAAGGAGGACCTGTAGGTATTACTACGATTGCTACTGCTTGTGGAGAAGAGACAGAAACCATTGAAGAGGTTTACGAACCCTTTCTCATCCAGGAGGGCTACCTTAAGCGAACGCCGCGAGGAAGAGAAGCAACCGAACGAGCTTATCGGCATCT
>JAKSDE010000408.1 GCA_022360235.1 Cytophagales bacterium | reverse complement strand
GTCTTGTAGATCCGCAGCGCGAGTCTCATCGCCAATTGCTCTGGCCTCCTCCAGCTCACGGCGCACACGTTCCCTGTTGATAGGGATGAAGCGGCGCTTGAGCGCGTTCTGGCGGTCCACTTTCTCCTGTAGTTCGAGCGGGGTGAATACCCTCTTGATGAGGGCATCGATGCGGTTAACTTTGTCGATGAGTGTATTGCGCCTCGGAAGAGGAATGTCGTCCCTGTGGCATGCGGTTCTGTATTCCCGGAATTCGGCCTGGTTGTAAGATCGTGAGCGACATATGCTAGGAAGGATAGTAAGAAAATACTGCATGAAACTAACTCACGTCCGTGAATCTGCCGTCCGAAAGCATGAGAAATGGCCATTCGCGTGCTGCCTTGCCGTGCGCCAGAACGGCGTACTGGTCCGTCACGATCTGAGTGGACCGATACTGGATGGCATATGGCTTGCCCTTGGTGATTTCCTTGACCCGGGCCATCTTGTACTTTGGGATGCCATTTTCATCAGGACCCACGCTCACTCGGGAGAAACATCCAACCATAGTCTCCTCGAATGCGGGATAGAAGCAAATCTGTGCAAAGTTGGATCGGCCGACGCGAACGTGTTCGATATCGCGAAGAGTGGCGGGCTCGCGCGAGTACGATGGATCGGGAGACTTTGATCTTGAAGTTGTGGGATGTCTGTTATCGTAGTGGTCTTGCTCGCTGAAATTACTGTTGCGGCTGGTAGGTCGTCTGTCGTTGGGGCGTCCATTTTGACGTTCTTCCTCACGAATACGCATGCGATCTCCCTTGGCAGCTCTGGCGCGCTTTAATTCGTCATATGCTGATGATGCCGGGCGCTTTGAGCGCAGTTGCGTGGGCTTGTGGACGGACTCCTCCTCGTCGAGACCCGCACTATCGGCCTTGCGCTTCTTGTGCTTCTTTTCCTCGCTTTCCTGGTTGCTCACGAGCTGGCGAAGGAGACGATTTTGGCGGCGTCTCTCCACTTCAGCCGTACGATCGGCCAAGATCTGCTCACGTTCCAGCATGCTCATCGCATAAATTTCTGCTTTTTCTTGGGCACTGGCAAAAATACCCTCATACGGGTACTTATCTTGGTCATTGTCATCGTCGACGTACGCATCGAGAATCTTGGCTGGTGCTGGCTTAGGCGGGGCTTCGGCATCGGAGTCAGATTCGTCCATCGGAGCCGAGTCCAACGAGTCGGGGCTTCCAGGAGCAACAGGACTAGTCGTCATGATTAGCCGGGCAATTTTAAATAAGCTGGTTAGATCATGGATGCCGCATGCGCGTGTAGCTGTGCGCGTGTGTGTGTGTGTGTGTGTGTGTGTGTGCTTGACTGAAACATGGCAGAAGGAGAGAATTGGAGATTGTGACCCGCTTAGGACGATTTTAATTCACCTAG
>JAKSDE010000527.1 GCA_022360235.1 Cytophagales bacterium | reverse complement strand
AGTGATCAACCAGATCAACAACTCCCTGATCACTTCTAACCCCATTGATGTGAAAAGGCTGATCAAGGACATTTTAGTAGAATACCAGCAGTCTCCCGGGGCGAATAAGATCCGTGTGGACAATCAAGTTGAACGGATGGATAATTTTAAGTCGGACGAAGTATTGCTTAAGATCATTTTGAATAATTTGATCTCGAACGCTTACAAATTTTACAACAGCTCTAACCGGGTAGATTCCTGGATCCGGATCGATGCCTCCCAGTGTAATAATGGGCATGTAGAGTTTAATGTCATCGATAACGGCATCGGTATCGATGAAGCTGCGGCGGGTAAGATCTTCGAGATCTTTTCTAAGGCATCCGAGGTGTCGGACAGTGCCGGTTTGGGGCTCTACCTCGTCAAGTTAGCGGTAGAAAAATTAGACGGAACCATTGCCCACAGTAAGACTAAGGAGGGCTATACACAATTTAAGGTAGAACTTCCCCACAGGTAACCTATGGCAGACCGGCAAGAACTCCTGATCCCATTTGATCGGCTGCTGCATTTGGCAGATATCATGGACCAGTACCGGTTGGCCATAATCAATGCCAAAGCGGGCATGGAGGTTAGCGCCACGCATGTCAACCTGAAAAAGAGGATCTTAAAAATTATCGATAAGAATGACAATCGCTCTACGGTTTCCTTAAAGGGGGTTAGACGGGAATGGGTGTACCTGCGCAATGTCATTTTCCAGTATTTTATCGGCCTATTAAAACTGGGTTTGGAAAACGAAGACCTAAGATATCGTGAGTTGTATAAAGAGTTAGGGGAATTAATTGGGGATGAGGCCGATGAGATAGAGAAGGTTTTGGCCATGATCCAGGATAATAAGCTAGGTTTTACTTCGTAAACTAATGGACCCCTAATTACAACACTTATGTCATCAAAAAAAGTTATACTGATATTGGACGACGAGCCTGCCATTTTGGAGAGTGTCAAGTACCAGGTACAAAAAAGGTTTGGCGATGAATTCGATTATGAATTGGCCTTGAACGGGGAAGAAGGACTAATGATCGTAGACGAACTGATCAACGAGGGAGTGGACATACTAGTGACTATCTCCGATTGGCTCATGCCGGGGATGAAAGGCGATGATTTCCTCGTGGAACTGCATAAAAAGATGCCGGATTGTGTCAAGATCATGTTAACCGGCCAGGCCGATGAAGCTTCTATTGAGAGAGCTTACAAACAGGCGAATCTTTACAAAGTCATTTACAAGCCTTGGTCGAAAGAGCAAATGATCGAGGCTATTGAGAAAGGAATTGATAAACATTACCCAAAGGGATAATCTGTGATCCCT